>JACNLP010000083.1 GCA_014381465.1 Flavobacteriales bacterium
TAAGTACCACCATAAATTGTACGGCTGCTTATAATCTCATCACCAGTGCTGCATAATTGCAAAAGGGTAGTGGTAATTGCTCCCATTCCTGAAGCTGAAAGAATAGCACCTTTTGTATATTCCATTCCAGCAATTGCTTGCCCCAAATAAGAAGTAGATGGGTTAGTGTGGCGAGAATAAAGGTAGCAACCTTCACGAGTTCCTTCAAAAACATCTCCCATTGTTTTACCTGCCAAATAGGTAAATGTGGATGAATCTGCTATTGACGGATTTACTCCACCAAACTCTCCAAAAAATTGTAAATCTTGAATGCTATTTGCGGGTGTCCCTTTTTTATTACTCATACTTTTATTTTTTGCAAAACTGCTAAAAATAAAAGGATTTGGTTAAGTAAATTTTAGAATTATTTGATCTTTATTATGGGTTTTCATCTTCTTCATAATAGCCATAACCACTCGACTCATAACCGTAACCATAACCATAACCATAACCATAACCGTAGCCATATATAGATTGACTATATTCATAATCGTTAATAACAATATTCAAATTTTCAACTCTTTTATTATCAAACAAACTATTAGCTACTGATAACATTTTTCTTTTTGAATACAAATGCCTAACAATAAATATGTTAATGTCAGCCATTTTCATCAGACCAACCCCATCCGTTACCAGGCCAATTGGAGGAGTATCAATAATGAGATAAGTATATTCTTTTTGAAGATATTGAATTAATTCTTTCATTCTATGATTATTCAATAGTTCGGCAGGATTGGGAGGGGTAGGGCCGGAAGTAATAATATGCATATTTTCTACTTCACTTTTCTGAATCATCTCTTGTATTGTGCATTTATTTATTAAATAATTACTAAGCCCTATGTTTTCATTAATATTAAACTCTGTATGTATTTTTGGCTTTCTTAAATCAGCACCAATCAGTATTGTTTTATGCCCTGTTAATGCAAAAACAGAAGCTAAATTTATAGCACAAAATGTTTTCCCCTCTCCTCCTATTGAGGAAGAAATACTAATGACTTTAGATTCTTTTTCTGCTGCCAAGTATTGAATATTAGTTCTAATGGCACGAAAAGATTCGGAAAGAGCAGATTTAGGATTTTTTAGCACGACATGATTGGTTGATTTATCACTATGTCCTATCACACCAAGGATAGGAATATTAGTAGAATTAGTAAGGTCACTTTTACTTCTAATGGTATCATTAAAGAAATCTCTTAATGAAATAATGCTAATAGGAATGCCAATACCCAATACTAAAGCCAATAAATAAGCTAAGTTTCTTTTTGGAGAAATGGGCTTTTTACTATCAAGTCGGGCGTAATCAATCACCTTATGATCAGCAACATTCCCTGCTTTTGCAATTTTTGCTTCTTCTTTTTTCTCTAATAAATATTTATAAATATTCTCACTTAATGTAAACTTTCTTTGTAAATACACATAATCTCTTTCTGATTTTGGTAAAGATTCTATTTCTGTTTCAAAACTTTGCACTCTTGCATTTAACTCATTTTTACTTATTTGACTTGAAGCAATAATATTTTTTATATTTTCAATTAATGTGTTTTTAAGATGTTTTATTTGTGATTCAATCGAAATAAGTTTAGGGTTTTTTTGTCGAGTAGTCAGTTGCAGCTCTTGTTGCTCAGCATACAGCACAGATAACTTGCCAATCAAACTATTTAGAAGAGGATCATTTATCCCTATGGAAGAAGGTGCTACAATTTTTTCATTATTATCACTTTCCTGCACATAAGTAAGTAATGATTCATAATATTTATGGTGTGTTTCTAGAACAGAAAGGTCGTTATAGAGTTTCTGGATTTGATAGAATGCCCCAAACTCTTTATATGTTACTGCCAACTTTGGATTTTCAGATTTGAATTTTTCTAAACCTTCTTCAATTAAACTAAGGGAATCACTTACATTAATAAGTTGCTCCTCAATAAATTCAACTGTATTAGTTGCCATTTTATTTTTCTCATCAAGCCCGTTATTTATATAAACTTCCGTTAATTTATTTAAGTATGCAATATTCTTTGCTGGAGAATTTCCTTTTATATTTATCTTGAGTACAGAGGCATCTTTATTAATAGGGTTTATAGTTGTACTTTTAACATACCTATCAAGAATTGTAGTAATATCATGTAAAACAAAAGAAAAATCATTTTCATCAGTACTTGATATTATTTCTTTGCTTTTTTCAATGCTAAAACAGAAGAATTTTGTTTTTACCATTTCATCAAATTGATAAATCTTTTTAATCTTGATATCTGCCTCTAATTTCCTATCAAACTTTCCAGAAATAATATGATAAGCATATTGATGATTTGCATCTATATTTAATTCATATTCTTTTTCATTTAGTATGGTAATATAAAACTCTCTACTAGTTAGCTGAACATGTGTAGAATCAAGATTAATAAGAAAAGGAAGGTTTTCGTAAAGCACAGAAGTTTGAATTGCACCATATCTAAAATAACTAATTCCTAAATTCAAATCTTCAATAACCTGTTTGGTTATAGAATAAGAATTAAGAAGTGCAATCTCATTTTTTAGATTTGTTTTTCCACTAAATAATTCTAATCCTTCTAATAAATTTTCTGCTCCCAATTGCGAATTGCTATCATCTCGAATAAGTAAAGTAGAGGAAACGCTATAAATTGGTTTTGAATACCGATTATATAAAAATGCTACAAATAAGCAAAACAGAATAGAAATAATAAAATAGTACCAATAATGAGAATACTTTAATAGTATTGCTTTGATATCAATAGTTTCTTCCTGCTGCTGATTATCCAGAAATTCAGTCATTTTATTCTGTAATTTTTAAAAAGACATTTACAACAAGAGCTAAAGTAGTAATTGCTGAAAGTACAATTTGTGATTGCGATTTTCTAAATGTACGATATTTTAGTGGCTCAACATATATCATGTCATTATTTCTAAGATAATAAAAATCAGATAAAAGCAATTGCTGATTAGTTAAATCAACATCATAAATCTTTTTCTTATTATTGTGAGTTCTTATGATTTTTATCTTTTGCCTATTAGCAAAATCAGATAAATCTCCTGCCATTGCCATTGCCTCAAAAATAGTTACACTTTCCTTAAAAACAGGAAAAGAACCTGGTTTATTTACCTCTCCTAAAATAGTAACGTCAAAGTTTGCTAATTTAACAATTACAATTGCATCTTTTAAGTATTCATCTACTGCTTTCTGTACTGATTTTTTTGCTTCTTCCAAGTTTTTTCCCAACAAATAAATTTTCCCAATAACAGGAATTTCAACCATTCCATTACTATTTATTGTAGACCCATTTAAATACAAACTTGCCATTGAAGTATTATTTACAGAAGAGTTTGTATTGGTTTCTACATTAAAAAATTCGTAAGATTTGTCATTCATACTTATCACCCTTATAAATAAAACATCTCCTATTTCCAAATGATGAACTGGTGGATTGGTAGTGATTTCTTTTTCCGTAATAGGATTGTTCCTCATATACACAACCTTTCGCATAGGAATACAGCTCTGCATTAACAGTACTCCCAAAAGAAAAAGAATCATAAAAAATCTACTTGTTTTTTTCATAATTTCAGATTTTAATTTGCCAAAAATACAAAATGTAGAGCGATAACAAGACTAACTGACAAATTGTATTATTTTTTGATATAATTTTGCAATTGGCAAACCAACAACATTACTATAAGAACCATCAATTTTTTCAATACCAATTTGTCCAATCCACTCTTGGATTCCATAAGCACCAGCTTTATCAAATGGCTTGTAATTCTCAATATAGAAGTTGATTTCTGTATTGCTAAGGTTTTTAAAAAATACTTTTGTTGAGGAAGAAAAAACCTCTTTTTTGTGAGTATTAAGTAAACATACAGAAGTAATTACCTCATGTACATCATCTGATAAAAAAGAGAGCATCTCAAAAGCTTCACTTTCATCTTTTGGTTTATTTAGTATTTTTTCATCTTTTATTACAATAGTATCAGCAGTAATTAATATCTCATTCTCTTTTAACTCAAGTAATAATTCTTTTGCCTTTTGCAATGCTAAAAATTCGGAAATTTTCTCTTTTTGCAAGTTTTTAGGAAATCTCTCCTCCGCTTTTGCCACCCTAATCTTAAAATCGACTCCTAATGATTTTAACAATTCTTTTCTTCTGGGTGATGCAGAACCCAAAATAATTTTTTTATTTTTTAAAATATCAACAAGCATATTATAAAAAATAAAAAAAGGTAAAAAATAGCATAGAACAAATTCCTATAAGCATAATTATTTTGTTAAAATTACTCAAATAATGAAAGTCAGTTTTTGAGTTTGCAGAAACTAATTTTACAACAAAAAACAAAAGAGACAGCTGTAAAATAATAGTGTAAATTGCTGCATATTTATCTGTTCCCCAAACAAGAACAGATTCAAAAACTTTCCCATCTAGAATAGGGCTCTTGGTGGATAGTATCTGCCATTGAAAATATTGCCAAAATGCAATTCCAATAATTACGATTATTATCAGTCCTGCTGAAACAGTTTTTGTTTTTCTAATTCCATATTCAATAGCCAAAGTTTTTGCGTTAATCGCCTTATCCCCTGTAATATCTTCCATGTCTTTGATAAACTCCCTAATAAGCGTAAGTAAAAATGAAAACAAAGTATACACTAAAATTATTTTAAGAATCATCCCTCCACTTTCATTTCCTTTATAATGAATATTAGGAATTATATCAAAAAGAGCGGTATTTATAAGGACTAAAGCCGTGAGAATTGCTACATGAATATTTCCAATTAAAAATGCTTTTTTCATAGACTTAGAATATCTCCACAAAATAAAAATACAATATACGAAAAGCAAACTGTACAATGGTTTTCCAATAATTATAGCCAAATAAATACCGATTATAAGTGCTATTGCATTTAAGACAAAATACCAAATTATTGCTGTTCTTGCATTTATTATTTCACCAACTATTAACTTATTTTTTTTATTTATTTTATCCGTTTCTACATCATAAATATCATTGATAATATAGCCAGCAGCCGTAATAGAAATTGTTGTAAAAACAAAAAAGAAGAACTCCAAATCAGTTAAGGCAGGAAAAGGCAAAAAAGTTTTAGTAAAAGCAAAGCGAATGAAATACTGAGTAAGAGCAACAATAAATAGGTTTTGTAAGCGAATAAGAGATAAAAAAGCAGAAATTTTTTGCATCTTATTTTTGAATTTGATTAGTAATCAGCTTATAAATGTTTTTTAAATCTTCTTCTTCTAATAAATTAATCTGATTTTCTATGGTTTGCAAATCTTTTCTTTTAGCAGGACCAGTTTGTACGCTTTTAGGAGAAAAGTCTTTAATTTTATTAGCTGTTTCAATTATTAGTGGTTTTAACATCTCGAAATCCAAATCAGTTTTTTGCAATAGTCCTTCTGCAATAGCATACATATTGTTGGAAAAATTACAAGCAAAAACGGCTGCTAAATGCAATATTCTTCTTTGTTTTTCATCTATTTGATACACTTTACTAGAGATGCTTTTAGCAACCTTCAATAATGTGTTTTCCAAATCTTTATTTTTAGCAGAAACACAAAAAGGCACTTTTTTTAGGTCTAAAAAAATATCTTTATTAAAAGTTTGAAGAGGATAAAAGGCTCCCCCTTTTTTAAGACAGACACTTCCAGATGTGTGAGCAAAAGGCATATTTTTTATTTGGTTAGAAACAGAAATAATTGCATCATCATTTACAGCAATAAGTGCAAAATCCGCATCTTTAATTTTGGAAAGTTCTGTTTCAAAATCAGCATTTAGCTTTTTTGCTAAGTGTTTTGCATTTGCTTTTGATTTGCTTATTACTTGCAAAATCTGATGATCAGCATCAATCAGGGAGAGTCCTAAATGATGAGCAACATTACCAGCTCCTATTAAAATAATTTTATTCATTCTTTTAAAGCGAAAATAGTTCTTTAAGCAAACAAAATTATAGTTTTGCAAATAATTTACTTACAAATGCTCAACCGAATTATAAAGTTTCTTTCCTCTATGCAACTAATGAGCATTCTCATTCTATTTTTTGCTTTTATTATTGCTTTTGCTACTTTTATTGAAAATGATTTCGGAAGGGCAACTGCAAAAGCACTAATTTTTAACACTTTTTGGTTCGAGCTTATTATTATTTTATTGGCTTATAATTTATTCAACAATATACTAAAATATAAATTATTTAGATTAGAAAAAATTGCTTCATTAGTTTTTCATTTAGCATTTGTTTTTATATTGATTGGAGCAGGAATTACTAGATATATTTCATTTGAAGGAATGATGCATATAAGAGAAGGAGAATCTACAAATTTATTTATCTCAGATGATACTTTCTTACAAATTCATGTAGATGACAAAGAGCATCAATATAAGTATGATAAAAAGTTGTTTTTATCAGGAATTACAAATAATGATTTCAGCATAGATATAAATTTTAAGGATAATGATATTTCGATTAAATCAGTTGAATTCTTGCCAAATGTAAAAGATTCTTTATTTGAAAATATTGATGGAGGAAAAACTATTTTACACCTAGTTGTTCCTGGAACAAATGGTATGCAAGATGAGTTTTTAAAAGATGGAGAACAAAGAGTAATAAAAGGGGAGGTTTTTACTTTTAATAACTCTAAAACTGCTGCAATTAATTTTACCTCAAAAAAAGAGGGTATTCTGTGTAATTCTGCTTATAGCGTTTCAACTATGAATATGGATACTAGGGAAACTTCTCAAATAGATTCCTTAATTGACTTTACTTTTAATAAACGAACTTTACATACTACAAATAGCTTGAACATTGTACTGAAAAATGTACTTGAGAATGCTAAACAAAAAGCGGTTAGCACCTCAAATGTAATGGTAGATGGAATGCAGGATGCTCTAATTGTGAAGATAATTGCAAACGGATTGCAAAAAGAAGTTGTTTTGTATGGAGGAAAGGGATATAAAGCAAGTAAGCAAGTATTTTCTTTAGGAAATTTAAACTTCAAATTATCTTATGGAGGAAAGTATTATTCTACTCCTTTTATGGTGAAATTAAGAGATTTTCAATTGGATAGATATCCTGGATCAATGAGCCCAAGTTCTTATGCTGCAGAAATTAGCATTTTAGATAACGGAACAGAAACTCCACATAGAATTTATATGAATAATGTATTACAATACAAAGGATTCCGTCTCTTCCAATCCTCTTACGATAAAGATGAAAAAGGAACAATCCTATCAGTAAATCATGATTATTGGGGAACGCTTATTACTTATATTGGTTATTTTTTGTTAGCACTTGGTTTTGTGTTGGTTTTTGTTACTAATAAAACAAGATATCGCTTTTTAACTAATAAATTAAAGAAGTTAAGTGCAACACTTATTTTTCCACTTATTTTTTCAACCTCTTGTTTTGCTGTTGATGTTATAGATGCTAATCATATTAAAAACTTTGATGCTTTAGTTGTACAAGATAATAATGGTAGATTTAAACCTGTACACACTTTAACCTCAGAATATTTGAGAAAAATATATGGTAAAAATAGTTTTGACGGACAAACTCCTACACAAGTAATTGTTGGAATGATGTACAATCCAATTAGTTGGAGCAAGGAAAATTTAATTAGAATTACTCATCCTGATTTAAGAACACTGCTTAATAATACTGATTTAGATTCAAAATATATTAGAGTTTCTTTTAATAATTTCTTTGATGAAAATGGTCATTATTTGTTGGTAAATTTGGTAGAACAGGCTTATAAAAAACTTCCAAAGGATAGAGGGCAACTAGATAAAGATGTGATTAAAGTAGATGAAAGAGTAAATGTATGTTTTACTATTTTTAGTAGTAGTATTTTTAGATTTTTCCCACTCCCAAATGATTCTAATAACAGCTGGCTGCCGCATACAAGTAGCGGTAATTTTAGTGGCAATGACTCTCTTTTTGTAGCCAATATTATGCCTATGTATTTTAGTGGTGTAAAAGAGGGGATTAAAAATAATAATTGGGCTGTTGCTGATAGTGTAGTAGAGTATATTCATAAATTTCAGCTAAGATATGCTACTGATATTTTACCAGACCAATCAAAAATTGATTTAGAAATTACCTATAATAAATTGGCTTTGTTTTCTAAATTATTTCTCTACTACTTTCTGTTAGGAATATTGCTTATTATAATCATTATTATTCAATTATTTAATGATACAAAAGTTGTAGGCACTATTGTAAATGTGTTAAAATGGCTTATTATTCTTGGATTTTTGGCACATTCTTCTGCGTTAGTAATGAGATGGGTTATATCAGGGCATGCGCCTTGGAGTAATGGGTACGAATCAATGGTATATATTGCTTGGGCAACTATCCTTTCTGGTTTAATTTACACAAAAAGATCAGTGCTTACTTTGGCTGCTACAGCAGTAGTCTCCGCTTTATTATTGATGGTTGCACATCTTAATTGGCTCGATCCTGAAATTACAAATTTAGTTCCTGTTTTAAAATCTTATTGGCTAATGATTCATGTTGCAATTATTACTGCAAGTTATGGGTTTTTAGTGCTTGGTGCTATTCTAGGAATTATTTCACTTTGGATTATTATTTTCACTAATGCAGGAAATAAAAACAAACTTAAAAACACTTTGGGCGAGCTTACCATTATAAATGAAAAAACCATAGAAGTGGGCTTGTTTATGCTTACTATCGGTACTTTTTTAGGAGGTGTATGGGCTAATGAATCTTGGGGAAGATATTGGGGCTGGGATCCAAAAGAAACTTGGGCATTAGTAAGTGTACTTGTTTATGTTTTCGTTTTGCATATGCGATTTATTCCTACCCTTAAAAGTAAATTGGTGTTTAATACTGTTTCTATGTTTGCTATTTGGACCATTATTATGACCTATTTTGGGGTGAATTATTACCTTTCTGGATTGCATTCTTATGCAGCTGGCGACCCAATGCCAATTCCATCTTTTGTGTATTATTTGTTTGTAATTATGATAATAACTGCAATTTTATCTAAGTTGAAATATAAAAAACACTATTGATATGAAATTAGATATTTTAGTTTTTGGAGCACACCCTGATGATGTTGAACTTGGATGTGGAGGGACTATTATAAAAGAGGTACAGAACGCAAAAAAGGTTGGGATTATTGATTTGACAAGAGGGGAATTAGGTACGAGAGGAACAGCCGAAACAAGGAAAGAGGAATGTGAAAATGCCACAAAAATATTAGGGGTTACCTTGCGAGAAAATATGGGTTTCAAAGATGGGTTTTTTGAAAATGATGAAAAACATAAATTAGAAATCATTAAAAAGATAAGAGAATATTGCCCTGAAATTGTAATTGCTAATGCGCCATCCGATAGGCACCCTGACCATGGCAGAGCTTCACAAATAGTAGTGGATGCTTGTTTTTTATCTGGCTTGGAAAAAGTGGATACTACGCAAAAAGTTTGGCGACCAAAAGCCATTTATCATTATATTCAATTCAATAATTTAAAGCCTGATTTTGTAGTCGATATAAGCGAGCAAATGGAGGGGAAAATAAAAGCAGTAAAATCCTATAAAACCCAATTCTTTAATGCGAACTCCAAAGAAACAGAAACCATTATTTCAAAAAAAGGGTTTTTAGAAAGTGTAAAATACAGAGCACAAGATTTGGGAAGACAAGCAAATTGTGAATATGCGGAAGGGTTTATCGCTCATCAAATGCTTAAAGTAGATTCCTTTTTTGATATAAATTAAACCATAAAAAAAGCCGAGCAAGCTCGGCCTTTTTATCTAATATCTGTTGTCTAAAATCTCAATACTATTATTTTGTTACAAGCAATTTGTTGCTAAATGTTTTTCCAGCTATTTGCGTATTAATATAGTAAATACCAGCATCATAATTTTCTACATTTAAAATTACTAAATGGTTTCCTTTTCCAAGCGTAGTGTTACTATTGTAAACATTTCTACCTAAAACATCCACAACTTGAATATTAACTTTTGATGTTTTATCTAATGTCAAATTGATGTTTGTTTGGTTTTTTGTAGGATTAGGATAAATCTCCAATGTCAAATTATTTTCAATTGAGTTATTATCGATTGCAGAAACCACAAAATTAGTATCCATTTCTAAGTAAACAATATCATTCATTCCAACTGCATCCTCATCTCCTCTTACCGCTAGTCCTGGCTCCATATCTCTCATGTAAACGAATCTTACCTTATCATCTACATCTCTTTCCATAGATGCAAACACACATTCTTGCCCTCCATTCCACATATCATGAGGAGTAACATCTACGGGATTTTTCCAAGTTACACCTCCATCATATGATTTTATCATATTTACATGGCGATAATTCTGTGCACCATTATCATAGGCCTCCATTACAGATGAAAATGAAACATAAATAGTTCCGTTAGCATCTATTCCACAACTTGGCATTGAAGAAAGGGAAGAAAAATAAGTAGCAATATCAATATAGGTTAAAGTGCTGTCCCCATCCATATCTTGGGCTGAAGCAATCACACTCATATTATTTGAAAACCAAATTGAATTTGAAATCTGACTTCCAGCTGTATCGGGTCCAATATTTTCATTCCAATACAGTAAGCCATTTGTTCCTGGAAAATAAGAAGTACCTCCATCTGCTAAATCTGCATCCAATAATCTCATATTACCCGCAAATACATGTGCCATACCATTGTTGTCAAGTAATAAAGCACCTGAACCGTCCGTACTAAAAAGCGAATCCATAACGCCATCATTATCCAAATCAATCCCATCATCTGCATTATATTTATCTACCGGAAAATCTAAAATAGTGGTTCTTGCCCAAGTATTTCCATTGTCATTGGATTTAATAATAAAAGTGTCATCCCATCCTCCAAAAAAAGCAATACAAACAATATCTCCTTGAGCTTTAATAGCATAACTATCGCCCCCAAAACTATTAAACATTGAGGTGTCCAAAGAAGGAAGTTGCATGTCTTGAATATCCCATGTTGCTCCTCCATCTAAAGATCGATAATAAACTAAAGCACCATCTAAACCATTAAACAATGTTCCTCCAAAATTTGAAGATGCAGTAACAGCTATCATGTGAATAGTTTCATTATTACCTCCACCTATTGCTGATCTATTCCAAATCATATAGCGATAAGCTCCTGTTACACTATCTTGTGAAGAAACAATTTGCTCAGTCCAAGCACCAGTTCCTATTGTATCTCTATATGTCATATTAAGATATGAATTTGCAGTATTATGAGTAATTGCAATTTCCTTACCAGAACCAGTTGCAAGCATTGAAGGCCATCCTCCTCTTGTAGTTTCTAAGCGTGAAGAAGGTTGAGTTCCCCAAGCAGTTCCATCATAAAAATTATAGCCCGTTCCTCTATCAGTATAAGAAGTGTTAAATTCTGCACTTCTTGTCCAAGCAACAGAAATTGTACCATCTGCATGATGCAAAACTCTATCCATAACAGCTGCATTTGTTTGTAAATCGTAAGTAGTAGTACCTACAATATACTCGCTTAGAGGAGTAGCCGTTCTCATAGAAACAGTAATTGGGTTAGGCTCTCTAATTAAATCTTTCAATACCTCATCTCCACTCATAATCACTTTGTCATCAATTACAGCAATATCAGAAGCATTTAATACTTTATTTGGAGCAATTTGAGCTATTAAATTTGCGCCAAACATTAATGTAAAAATAAATAGTAGTGCTTTTTTCATAATCTTGTTTTTTTTAGGTTAAAAATAAATGAGCGGTAAATTTAAAAATATTTTTCATTTTAGGCTTCTGTAAAACTGAAATAATTTATTTGCTTCTGATTCCCAATTGTATTTTTCCTCTGCTGCAATGCTAGATTTGTGCTGTAATAGGGAAAGGGCTGCTTTATCATTTAAAAGTTTGATAAGCGCACTAGATAAAAGTTGGGGATTTCTTTTTTTAATAATTATGCCACAATTTGTTTCTCTAATAATTTGAGTGGTTGCGGGCAAATCCACTGAAATAACTGCCAAGCCTATTGTCATATAATTAAAGAGTTTATTTGGAGGCCCTGCCAAAGTGTTGCGTTTTTCATTGGTATTTGTAATAATTCCAATGCTACAATCAGCAATTGCTTTTGGCACCTCTTTATAAGTAAGCCAGCCAGTAATCTCAATATTATTTTCTAAATTATATTCTTTGATTTTGCTTTCCAAATATATTTTTTCCTTAGCATACACCTCTCCAATAATTCTGAATTTGAAATTGGGAAAAGTTTTTTTTAGAATCACTAATACTTCAACAATTAACTTCAACCCTCTATTAAACCAAAGGGAACCTTCATGACAAATAATTACTTCTGTATTTTCTTTTTGATGATTTGTAAAAAATGAAGGCGAACAATTATAAATAACTTCTGTGTTTAAATTTGGGTTTTCTTTTAATAGGGATTGTCCAGTAATTTGGTTTGCAGAAATGATATTTTTCAGTTTTGGTAAACAAAGCTTTTTTAGAATCCATTCTTTTATCGAACGAGAGAAGATCCATGGTTCGTGTGCATCATAAATAAATTTAGCATCAGTTTTTTTCTGAATTTTTAAGCCAATAAAAGCTGTTTGTGGCTCATGTGCATGATAAACCTCTGCATTTATTGCTATGGCTTTTTCAATAAAAGATTGCCAGCATTTTCCTTTTCCAATTTTGTGTAATATTTTTTGAAAAATACCGCTTTGTTTTTTAACCCCATAAATTTGAATGCCATCCACTTCAATTTGCAACTGATTATTGGCATTTAACACATTGCCTGACATGTCTTTCATTTTTCCATTTTCATCTGCCAAACACAAGATACTCACCTGAAAACCAAAATTCTTTAATGAAATGGCTTGTTTAAAAAAGATACGGTCATCTTTTGGGGAGTGCAAAGATGTAATCATACAAACTTTCATGCTTTTATCATTTTTAGATAATAATACAACAAGCCCATAAAATGAGTAAATCGAGCCAAAATACTGGCAAATATTGCTCCTAAAACCCCAATAGTTGGCACCAAAATAATATTACCAAATACATTTACAATCGCTTCTGCATAAGCCACATTTCTGAGCTCTTTTCCTTTGGATTTTACCGTAAGAAAACTAAAAGGAGCATACATCCCTTGAAAAAGAAAAGCAATAGAAAGTGGTAAAATATAAACGCTTACTTGCATATACTCCTTACCAAACAAAGTAGTCACTATAAAATCAGAACAGAGATATAAAAATAGGACACAAAAGCCAAGCCAAAGTGTATTGTAAACAAAAACTCGAATGGGAATTCTATCTTTTAGTGCTAATTTTTTGAAAATACTATTTACAAAAGCACGGCTCAAAAAAGTCATTGGGGAGCAAATAATACTTGCCAAAGTATAAAAACCCAATTGCGTAATATTTACGAAATAAGTAATAAAAAGCTCATCTAATTTATAGGTAGATTGGTTTACAATAGCTCCATAATAATAAGAAAGTCCGAACGATTTATTTTTTTCTTTTACCATTTGTAAGTTCTCTTTTATGTTTTTGAAAGATGGCTTTAAGCCAAGCAAAACAGCAGCAGTTGCTACAAGCCATGAAAGCAAATTCAGAATTATAATAAGAGGGACATTTAGTAAATCTCCTCTGAAAAGGGCAAAAAGTGATACAATAAAAAGTATTCTTGAAAACAGATGGAAAACTGCTAAGCTTTTTAGTTTACTTGCACCAATTGTAATTTCAGAAATAAAGAACTGAAAAGGAAGTATAAAACAAAAAGGAGCTAAAAGCATGAGTAAATTTCCTATTTCCACTTGCAGAAAATCATCCACAAAAAAGCTTGCAACAAAAAGTGTCGCAGAAAATAAAATACCTAGAATTACAGCAATAATTATACCAACACCAAAGAATTCTTTTTCCTTTTTAGTATCTTCATTATTGGCGAGCAAAACTTTTAAAGAAGAAAAGGAGGCGTAATGGAAAAACAAAACTATAACGGAAGTTATGGTGCCAAAAAGTGCAAGTAAGCCATATTCTTTTGGGCTAAGCACCCTAACTTGAATGGTCTTTATTCCAAGTCCAATAATTAGAACCAAAATTTGTGAAGCGAATAAAATAGCGGTATTGCTTACTTCTTTTTTATGATGAAGTAAGTCCTTAAATCCTCTTGCAATTAAACTCCTCACTGTTTAAAATATTTTTTTGTATTTCAGACGGATGGAATTCCCAATTACAATTACATCCGAAAAGGCCATGAAAAGTGCCCCCCACATTGGGTTAAGAAATCCCATTGCTGCAATTGGAATTGCTACAATATTATAGGCAAAAGCCCAAAACAAATTCTGCTTTATAGTAAGTAAAGTATGCTTTGCCACTTGCAATGCTTTTGGTAATTGCGAGAGTTCATTTTTGTTTAGCAGAATTACATCAGCCGATTGTATGGCTACTTGCGTGGCATTTCCAATGGAAATTCCGACAGTTGATTGCGCTAATGCTGGGGCGTCATTTATACCATCACCAAACATGGCCGTTGGGGTTTTGTTTACTAGCTGTTTTATTTTTTCTAATTTTTCATTGGGCAATTGCTCGGAAAAAACTTCTGAAAAATTTAATTTTTCGTTTATTTCCTCACATTTTTTTAGTTTATCTCCGCTCAAAAGAATTGGTGAAATTCCAATTTCTTTTATTTTCTCCATTACCTTTTGTGCATCTTTTTTTAGCTCATCTTCTATATCAATAAAAGCAATTATTTTATTGTTTTCTAAAAGATACAAATCATGTTCATTATTTTCTTCTGTTAATAATCTACTTGATCCAATTTGATAGTTATCATTTTGAAAAATAGCAGAAATTCCAATTCCTTTTTCTTCTTTAATTTCTAAAAGTTCTAATGGTATTGCCACTTCTTTTAAGTTGTTAACTAGTGAAACAGCAATAGGATGAGATGAATGTTTTTCTAAATTGTAAATAATACTTTTAACAAAATCTTTCTCCCCTTCCAATACTTCTATTTTTTTGATGGAAAACTCTCCTGTTGTGAGCGTTCCTGTTTTATCGAACACAATACTTTTTACGCTTGCTAATTTTTCTAATGTGCCCCCACCTTTTAATAGAATCCCTTTTTTTGCTGCCCTCCCAATTCCTACCATTACGGCTGTTGGAGTAGCCAACCCCATGGCACATGGGCAAGAAATAACAAGTACTGCTATGGCTCTTAAAAAAGAATCTGTTACTGAAATTGTGAAAGCATAATGCGATACAAAAAATGTACAAATAGAAATCAGTAAAACAACAGGTACAAAAATACCACTTACTTTATCGCCCAAACTTTGAATATCTGGTTTGTTATCTTCAGCATTTTTTACCAATTCGATTATTTGAGAAAGTAGTGTGTCATCTCCAACTGAAGTAGCTCTCATTTTTATACTCCCAGATTTTAAAATAGTCCCTCCTATTAAATCTTCCTCTATTTCTTTTTCTACAGGAATGCTTTCTCCAGTAAGCATGGACTCATCAACTAAAGCCGAGCCCCAAACTACTTTTCCATCCACAGGAATTTTATCTCCCATATTTACAATTAAGATGTCATTTACATTTATCTCATCAAAAGGAACATCTTCCATATCTCCATTTACTTCTCTTTTGGCTAAGCCTGTTTTTATTGCAGCTAATTCCCTTATTGCAGTAGTGGTTTGCTTTACCGATCTGTGCTCTAACACATTTCCTAAAAGCACCAAAGTAATAATTGTTGCTGTGGTTTCAAAAAATAAATAATGATGAGATTGCTCAGTCCCAAAATGCAAGAACCAACCATAAACACTATAAAAAAAAGCAGCTGAACTTCCCATCAAAATTAGAACATCCATATTTGGAAGCCCTGTTTTTAAACTACTCAAAGCACTTTTTCCAAAGTGTAAAACGCCCACAAAAAACACAGGCAAACAAAGAATAAATTGTAATAAAGGTTCTTGTAAAATAGAATCCTTTGATAAAAACATGTGTGAAAAAAGTGGGAGTGTAAAAATTAAGGTAAAGAAAAACTTTTTTTCAATGCTTGAAATTCTAAAACTTTCAATTTCATCTGCTTGATTTCTTGCTTTATATCCAAGCGAGTCTATTAGCTTAATCACTTCCTTAGAATTATGCTGATTATCCTCAGAAAATGAAGCTTCATTTGTGGCAAAATTTACATTAACATTTTTTACCCCATTTTTATCCAAGTGCTTTTTTATTCCT
>JACNLP010000084.1 GCA_014381465.1 Flavobacteriales bacterium
AAAACTATTTACTAAATTTACACAAAATTATTCCACTTTGGTATGAAGACGTACAGTAGATTATGTAGGGATTGGCGTGCTTAATTTTGGAACATCTGTAACTTGGAGCAAATGGTGGACTTTTAAGCAGCTTTTTGGAAATCATTATGATAAAATTAGTGATTTTGGGAAACCAATAATGATTACTGAATTTGGCTCATTAAGTATTGGTGGAGATAGGTCAAAATGGTTTTCTGATGCAATACAACAGTTTCCTACAGAATACCCCGCAATTAAAAGTGTGCTTTTCTTTCATTATTCTTCAGATGAAACAATCTCTGATAAGGCAATAAACTGGTACTTTATTAATGATAAACCAACACTTGAAGTAATAAGAACTGAATTGAACAATTGGCCTGATAGTTTGAAAACTCTTTGATTTTTTATAATTTTGCAACAACAAAACACAAATTAAATATCATGAGCAAAAAGCTATCTTTTTTCATAATTTCTTTTCTATTTTCTACTTTTAACTTTGCACAAATAAGTATAAATACTACTGGAAATTACAGCAACCCCACCTATCTAATAGATAATGCACTTATTGGAAATGGAGTTGTTACTTCAAACCACTCCTTTATTGGCGACCCTTCTCAAATCGGATTTTTTAGTGACTCGTTAGGATTAATTGGTATGGATAGTGGTTTTGTACTTACTACTGGTGGCGTAGATTCTATTGGTAATCTCGGTTTTGACACTCTATTTGGGTTTCCTCAAACTTACAATTTAGCTACTGATCTCTTTGGCGGTAGTGATGCTGATCTGCTTACTATTGCCAACTCGGTTCCTGCCATGATAGGGCAAACATTTGTAGTGAGTTCTACTCATGATGTAGCAATATTGGAATTTGATTTTGTTCCTTCATCTGATACTGTAAAATTTAATTATGTATTTGCTTCTGAAGAATATTTACAGTATGTGAATTCCACTTATAATGATGTATTTGCATTTTTAATTTCTGGCCCTGGAATTACAGGTCCTTACGCTTCTCCCGTTGGTTTCCCAAATGGTGCTATTAACATAGCAGAAGTTCCAAATTCAAATCCTTCTTTACCAATAACAATAAGTACAATAAATGACACGCTAAATAGTCAATTTTATAATTATGACACAATGGCTGTAGTAAGTGCTTTTAATGGATATACAGATGTATTTACCGCTAAAGCAGCAGTAACAGCTTGTGCTACATATCATATCAAATTAGCCATTGCTGATGGTAGTGATGGCACATTAGATTCTGGTGTATTTTTTGAGGCTGGAAGTTTTAATTCTACTGAGCCAGGAGCACCTAATGCAATTGTAAGCACAACTGATGTGCTTTGTAATGGAGATAGTAGCGGAACAGCATCTGTGTGTATTCAAGGTGGAACTTCTCCATATACTATTAATTGGAATGGGCAAAATCCTAATGCACTTTTAGCTGGAACATATTTTGTTACGATTACAGATGCAATTGGGGCTGTTTCATCTCCTAATTATACTATTAATGAGCCAAGTATTCTTTTAGCAACTATTTCTCAACCAATTATAGATTTAGAAGCCAACGCAATTGGGGGAGCTCCAACTTTTACATATCAATGGGTTTTCGCTAATGTAGTAGTTGGTACAAATTCAACTTATACCACATCACAAAATGGAGATTATACCGTAGTTGTAACTGATGCTAATGGGTGTATTGATACTTCTGCACTTTTTACTGTTACTAATATTGTATCTGGAATAAACGAGCTATTAAGCACTAGTTTAATTGTATATCCAAATCCGTTTTCGCATAAAACAACTATTAAGTTATTAAATGAAACAGATATTGTGAAAGAAATCTCACTTTACAACCCAATTGGGCAAAAGGTAAAAGCTGTAAATATTGATAAAGAGGGAGGCAACATCATCCTTGAAAAAGGGAATTTAGCAAAGGGGATTTATATGCTTGTGATAAGAACTGAAAATTATACTTCAAAAAGTAAGTTAATTATTGAATAACTAACGAATCTCAGCCCCTGCTTTTTCAGCTAATGATTTCATTAGTTTATCCATTACCTTATCCACATATTTATCGGTCAAGGTTTTAGTATCATCAGCCATAGTGAATGATAGCGCATAGGACTTTTTACCTTCAGGAAGTTTATCGCCTTCATACACATCAAATAAGTTTACTGTTTTCAATATCTTATTGTCTGCTTGCTTGGCAATTTTACTTAACTCATCAAAGGAAACTGATTTATCAACCAATAAGGATAAATCCCTTCTTACAGATGGAAACTTAGAAACTTCTTTGTATTTTATTTTTGTATATCCTGCCAACTCAAGTACTAAATCCCAGTTAAAATCAGCTGCATATACTTCTGATTTTACACCAAATGCTTTGCATAATTTAGCATCCAATCTTCCAAAACAAACCAATCTTTTCTTTTTGAACTTATACATCAATCCTTCAGCAAAACCATGGGTATTTATTGCTTCTGATTTTATTTTTTTCACTCCTAATCTACTTAGGATATGTTCTACTTTTTCTTTTATGAAATAAAAATCGGCCTTATCAGCTGATGTGTTCCAATTTTCAGCAGCTACTCTACCGCTTACTAAAATTTGTAAATGCTGGTTTTCTCTATTTCCATCTTCTGTTTTATGATATGTTTTTCCGAATTCATAAAACTTAATATCAGCATTTTTACGGTTTTGATTGTAGGCAATATTTTGCAATCCTGCAAACTTTAATGATTGACGCATCACATCTAAATCCTGAGATAATGGATTCAAAATCACTACATTTTGATTTGCATCCAACTCAGGAATTAAAACTGTGTAATCACTTTTAGTTAAAGAGTTATTCATAGCTTCATTAAATCCATTACTAGATAATAAATCAGAAATAGTATTGCGAATTTCCTCAGGATTTACTCCATCAGAATGAGAAATGGTAGTATTTAATTTTGAAGGAATAGTAACAGTGTTGAATCCATAAATCCTTAAAACCTCTTCAATTACATCCACCTCTCTTTGTACATCAGCACGGAAAGGAGGAACCAATAAACTAAGCCCGTTATCAGTAGTATTTACAATCTCAATTTCTAAATCAGTAAGAATAGCTTTTACCACTTCTCTATCAATTCTCTCCCCTATTAAACTATCCATTTTAGCGTAAGTCAACTCCACTGCAAAATGCTCAATTTTATTCGGATAAATATCAACCACTTCAGAAGAAATTTCTCCACCACAAAGCTCAGTGATTAAAAGTGCAGCACGCTTTAATGCATATACAGTGATATTAGGATCACAACCTCTTTCAAATCGGAAAGATGAATCAGTGCTCAACCCATGTCTTTTTGCAGTTTTACGCACACTTACTGGGTTAAAATAAGCTGACTCTAAAAATACATCAGTTGTATTTTGGCTCACACCCGAATCCAAACCACCAAAAACCCCTGCAATACACATAGGGTTATTTGCATTATTTATCATTAAATCAGCAGCAGAAAGTTCTCTTTCTTGCTCGTCCAAAGTTGTAAATTTAGTTTTATCAACTACAGTAGAAACTACTATCTTATTTCCTTCAATTTTAGCAATATCAAAAGCATGTAAGGGTTGCCCAATTTCATGCATTACATAATTGGTGATATCCACCACATTATTGATTGGTGCTAAGCCAATAGCTTTCAATTTGTTCTGTAGCCACTTAGGAGAATCAGCAATAGTAATACCGCTTATACTTACTCCAGAATATCTAGGGCACAAATCAGCATCAGCTACTTCAACAGCAATAGTATTTGTAGTATTTGCTACCTCAAAACTTTTAACTGATGGTCTGCACATCTCCAGCTTTTTACCTTTATGATTTAAAACCGTCATCAAATCACGAGCAACACCAATATGCCCCATAGCATCCGAACGATTGGGCGTTAAGCCAATTTCAAATACTATATCAGACTCTAACTTAAAATACTCAGCAGCAGGAATTCCTACTTTTGCATCAGCATCTAAAACCATAATTCCATCATGTCCTTTTCCTAAGCCTAATTCATCTTCAGCACAAATCATTCCTAAAGAAACCTCTCCTCTTATCTTTCCTTTTTTTATTTTGAAACTTTCATCTCCATCATAAAGCAAAGTACCCACAGTAGCCACAGGAACCTTTTGTCCTACAGCTACATTTGGTGCGCCACAAACAATCTGTAAAGGCTCATCAGCACCAACATTAACAGTAGTTATGCTCAATCTATCCGCATTAGGATGCTGTACTTTAGTTAAAACCTCACCAATCACAACTCCTTTTAAGCCCCCTTTTACGCTTTCTACCTCCTCAATCCCTTCTACTTCTAATCCTGTATCAGTTAATAAAGTTGATACTTCATCAGTAGGAAGATTTACATTTAAATAGTTTTGTAGCCAGTTATAGGATATTTTCATAGGATAAATTGAATTTCAGCAAAAATATAAAAATAGAATTTTAGTTTACAAGAATTCTTATTTAGATTTGAAACATAAAAAAACCCACCAAGATGGTGGGTTTTAATAATTAAGACCTAAAGCCTCTTAGTTACCAAAAGCATAGCCAAATGAAATTTGAATAGTACTATTACTAGCTTCAAAATCACCATCTTCATCAAGTGATAAAATCCCTAAACCGTAACGCGCATCAATACTCATAGCATCATTTAACCAAAAAGTTAAACCAAAGTTAGATCCAAAATCCATTGGTCTAGTGTCATCATCATCACTATCTATACTTTCACTATCTTTATCGCCATCAATTTTAACTGTTATACTTGATCCTAAATGCAATCCTAAATATATACCAGCATTTAATGAAATGTTATCAGAAACAAAAAAATTTCCCATTGTATTTGCCTCTAAATAATTCATATTATAAGACATGTAATCACCATCTGCTGCATATTTAACTCCCTTCTGAATAAATAATAACTCAGAAGTTAACCTTTTTGTATCATCCCCAAACTGAGCAAAAGCACCTATAGCCATTCCAGGTTTTAAAACCTTGTCGTCACTGTCAACATCTGCACCATACCAAGATGCCAATGAAGTACCTGCCTTTACACCAAATGTTTGTGCAAATGAAATTGTTGCAGTTAAAGCAACTACCGTTAAAATTGTAAAAATTTTTTTCATAATATAAAATATTTTAATAATGCCTACTCTAAAATGGTTTTCGGCTTCCCCAATTGTTTTTACTGCATAAATATAAGTGATTAAATTGAGAATTTTTCTACGTAAAACCCTTAGTATACAATAACTTTAGATAAACATGGTTTATAACACATATACAATACTTTACAGTCTGATTTTATACAAAAAAAAAAAAAAACGATTAATTAACTGTTTTACAAAAGTTATTCTATAGTCGATTTTTGTGTTTTATGTTTGTCAAACTACATCAAAAATAATGTCATTTTGAGCGTTAGCCGAAAAATCTCTTTTACAACCCACCCCTAACTTCCCTCCAATATTTGTTCGGGACAGTCTCTACAAGGAGGAGAATTATTTGCATTTTATCAATTCCCCTCTAAATAAGCATGTGCTGAACGCATGTGAAGTAAGGGGATTAAGGAATGGGTAAACAGAACACCTCTCCCCTTTTTAAGGGAGAAAATAAATAGATTGCTTCTAAAACTTTCTTAACTTCTCAGAGTTAAACATAAATGGAAGTAAATCATCAACAGAATTAGAAATAAGCACCTCATCATTAGGGGAGTGTAAAATTATCTTAATATTCTGCCCTTGCTTTTGCTGATATTCTGCCATTACTTGCCGGCAAGCACCACAAGGGCTTACCACATCAGTAATTTCAAATGTTTTTGATTTTGTAGAAATTGCTATTGTTTTTATTGGAGTATTCGGATATTTTGCTCCTGCATAAAATAGAGCTACTCTTTCGGCACAAAGCCCAGAAGGATAAGCCGCATTTTCTTGATTACTTCCACTAATAACCTCTGAGTTTTCTAGCAAAACAGAAGCCCCAACCAAAAAACCAGAATAAGGAGCATAAGCATTTAAATAAGCATTCTTTGCTTTTTCAATTAAATCTTGTTCAGTTTTACTTAACTCCTGAAATTTAGCCCTTGTAAATACTAATTCTATTTTTTCTTCTTTCATTACTTAAAAATCATAAGATAATTTTCCTTCAAAAATATATAAAGTTTCCGGATTATTAGTGTAAAATTCTTGCTGAATTCGGTAATTTATTTGCATATCCAAATCTTTTGTAATAGGATGTGAAAAACCAAAAGTATAACGCAATTTTTCAATTAACATTCTATCAAAATACAAGAAATATTCCAAGCCAACTGATGGTTCTAATTTTGTTTTCTTGATGTTATAGGCAAATGCCATTTTTTGTCTTAAAGCCATATTGTACCCAAACATATTTCCCTGAGTTTGCCACCTTGTTCTAACGCCTAATAAATAGCGTTTATAATATTTGTCTTTGTAATAAACATCTGCATAAAAACGATTCTTTTTTTCAACATCAAAATGCTTATCCCAATCGGAAGAATGGTGATATCCTAGAGCATAGCTAAAATATTTATTATACTTTCTTTTGATTTTTAAATCCGTAAAAAGCTTGGAGTAAATGGACGAGTTTTCCCTAAAACGAGCCCCTTGCTTTACTATCAGATTTGTTCTTTTGATTATTTTTTTGCTTGCAGAAACAGAAGTCCATGTTTGGAAATCATTTTCTTGTGAGAATACCGAAATTGGTAAAATAAATAGCAGAAAAAATTTAGTCAATATCTTCCTCATAATAGAAAATTCGAATGTTGGCTACATCACGCAAAAAGTCAATTCTTCTTACCTCATATCTAATTATATCAATACCTGTTCTTTCTTTTAAATCTGCAAGGAGTTCAACCTTATTTTCTGGCTTTATGAGTTCTATTTTTTCGTAAATAATATTTTTTCTAGTTTCGTGTTTTAAAAGCCAAAGCCGCTCCATTCCGTAGGTAACAAATACAATAAGAAAGTTTGCAAACACAAGTTCGGCATAACTGATTTTTTTATTAGCCAAAGCATTAACAACCGAAATACCAATTACTAAGAAAAGATAGGTCATTTCCTTAATAGGAATAGGGTCGGTTCTATAACGGATAATGCCAAAAATCGCAAAAAGCCCCAATGCAAAACCTAATTGAAGTTTTACGCTATCAAGTAGAACGCACAAAAGGAATACCGTTAAACTAATAAGTAAATAAGTAAATAAATAATCTTTGTTTTTGGTTACAGGATAGTATATATACCTTACGATAAGTATAATAATTCCTAAGTTAAAAAATCCCTTAATAAGTAATTTGAAAAAGTCCTCAGAATCCCATATTGGTGTACCTAAAAATTCTAGTCCTCCCTTTAATAAAATTGTTAATAGTTCCATTATGCTTGTTTTAATTTGTTAATAAATAATAGTTTTTTCTTAAATCGGTTTTGTTTTATTTTTGGGTGCAATTGCATGGTGGAAATGCAATACTTACTTAAACGGATAGGCAATATACTCATTTCTTTTGTAATGCGCATAAAATCAGATGCACGACTCACTCTTTCTTGTTTAACTTCCGCAATTACAATGTCTTGCAAATCACCTTTATTATTCTGATTCTTAAAAGTAAGATTTACATCCATTGTCAACCTTTCTTTTTGCGTTTTATGTACAAAAGTAACCCTACTAAAATTTATCCATTGCTTTGCACTTATATCTAAGGACTTACCAATAATTTTTTCAATATATTCTTTTTGTTTCTCATTAAGCTGTTCTGAAATTCCAGAAACTTTCATTCTTTTTTTAATAGTTTTCCCTTTGTTATTCTTTAGCTTAATTTCTAAAAAAGTAAGATTACTTCCCACATATTCTCTAAAACGAATTTTGTTTCTGTTTACTCTGCTATTATGATGATCGATATAGAATTTTCTATCTTCTGTATCAAAATAAAGAGATTTATAATCGTGAATAAGCTTACCATTAATAGTTAATATATGATAAAAAGGCAGCATTTTTTGCAAAAGGAGTGGTAACTTATTTGTTTTGAAAGCAAACTTTGTATCTGTTCTATTCATTAGTTTTACCTCATCCATTTCATTTAATGTGATTGGTGAAAAATCAGCAACTATTCGACTTAGTTGAGATTTCAACTCATTCTCCTTAATTATTTGCATTCCTTCATCAACCTCTTGACGAGCTAAAGACTCATTTTTCCATTTAATAGTATTAAAGTTCGAATTTATACTGCTTATAATAGCTATAGCTTGATCTTTTCCAGTATGTCTATCGATTATCTGGTAATGCTTACTGTGCATAAGATCGAGTAACTGCTGGCCTAATACGATATCCTTTGATTTTTTTAGTTGAACAAAATTAGATTTAAACATATCTAAATCTGATTTATCTTGCTCAAATCCTTTTAATTTCTTACTAACACAATCATTTACTAATCCCTCTAAATCGTTTAATGATTTAGTTATTTGATCTTCCAGTTCAGGCCACTCTATTGGCATTAAATTACTCACTATAAATTAGGATCGCTTTTAAAAATAAGAAAATCATCTAAAGTATTTGTAGAATTATTTGATGTTATTTCAATATGCTTAAATACTGGATAGTCATAATTTATATTTCCCACAATAGTACTATCCTGATAAATAAAGATAGTGTAATCTCCTTTTCTTAAAAATTCAAAACGATAAGTTCCATCCCAATTTGTTTCAAAATTATCATCATATACATCATTTTCATTTGACGAATAAATTATATAAACATCTTTTTTAGATTTCGGAAAAATAGTTGTATCGTTAGATGAGCCATTAAATGAAATTGAATAGTTCATTACTCTCCCTTGAATTATAGCGGTACCACCTTCTCCAGCCTGTTTTTCACAAGATGAAAAACCAATTACAAAAATCAATAGTATTAGTATTTTATTCATATTTATTGTTTAATTACTTTTATTACTTTTTGATTTGATTTTACAAAATAAACTCCAGCATTCCATGAAGAAATATCAACAGAAATTGTACTATTTGCTTCCTTATTAAAAACTTCTTGCCCCATTGAATTATGGATAATCAAATTTCCTTTTGCACCCAAAATATAAATTCTATTATTTGAAGGATTTGGATAAACCCTTAATCTTTCAATGTTATTTTCTGCATCAATTATAAAAGAAGTAATCTGATTATTTGCATTATAAGTTTCGCTTTGATGAATAAAGGTACCCATTCCATTTGGGACTCTTGCATAAGCTACATCATTTGGCATATTCACAAAGTGTACAGCATCAATTACGGTTCCACTTGGGTCGGTTAAATATACTTCCTCTTGATCGGAAGAAAGGCGATAAGTAGTATGCAAACCCGTTTGAGAAGTTCCAGCAGTATCACACCAAATAATTAAATATCCATTTGGCTGAATAGTAGTATTTGGGAAAGTCCATTTATTAAGAGTGTTTTCATCATCAGAAAGAAAAAACCCTGATAAATTAACAGCAGTTGCTCCTCCATTATAAAGCTCTACCCAATCATCATACTCGCCACTTTGGTCGGTTACAGAAGAAATGTTTGAGGCCATTATATCGTTTATTACCAAATCGCTAACTACTGCTAATTGATGAAATTCCTTTTCTGCTTTTTCTGGAGAGAAAATTCCAGCATCATTATTGTCGGCATAAATATAATATTGCACATCTCTTGCATCCACACTTATTGTAGCACTAAAAGTTCCACTTCCATTATTAAGCATTGTAATTTTTTTAAAAGCATCATGAAATTTAAATCTATAGCCCAAATACGCCTCAGTAGCATTTGTAATTTCTGCAGAAATAGTTACAGTAGAATGAGGCGTTGGACTAATAGGACTTGAAGTAATGTTACTAATTGTAGGTGGTATGGCGGTAAATTCTGGAAGGGATTGAATGAAAGTGGTTCTAGCTCCCATAAGCTGAGAAATACCAACTATACTATTTGGAGAGCCAACAGAAGAATTGATATTTGAAAGAAATTCGGTATGCGAATAAAATCCGTTGGGCTCAGTATTTACAGAAGAATCAATAATGGCTTGCAGTTGCAGTGCTCTTGTGTTATAGTTTCCGTTTGCAAATTGCTCGTTAAGTATTGTTCTCATGTGTGCTACATACATTCTTTTGTACTGTGCAGAAGAGAATATTTTAGATGTCATTTTGTTCTGATTATTGTTATAACCATGAAAAACATCCAACTCTTGTAAATCTTGGGTAGTTACAGGTTGTGTCAATCCATTTTTAAAGGTTCCAAATGAACCATTCAAATCCCAAATAATTGGAGAAAATCTACCATTATTATCTTTAAACATATAAAAATTATGAGGAATATTATTTATAGGGCCATCCAGTGTTATTGTTAAATTACTAAATGCCATCATCCAAAGAGTCCTATCTATATCCAGAACTTTTTCAACATCTGTAAAATAATTATTTACCGTGTCTAAGAAATTACCAAGCTGTGTCCAATCTGCAGTTGATTGAATTTCATATGCTTTTTGTAAGCAATTAGTATCAGAATAATACTTCCAAATTCCTAAGGGTCCAGCCGGACATCCTGCTATTGACAAATTTGTAATTTCTCCTTTAAAAAACGGACCTTTACGCTCATAAAAATGCTCATTCGTAAAATCATCATCAACCGATTGCACGCAAGTGTAAAGCCCATTCCAATTTCCATTAATAAAAACATTGGCATAAGTAGCTTTGGAAGCGGGCATGTATTCTCTTGCTATTTCATAAGCCAATACTTCCCTTACAAAAGAAGGGTCACGAAAACCATTTGAAAATTTGAGAACATTATAATTATCAATTGATTGTCCAGCTTTTACCCAATCTAATCTAATATTTAATGGGTTTTTACCATTATTGACTGAGTATGAACTATTACCTTTATACTTCACTCCTACACTATCATCCATTTGTCCATCAATTACGACAGAATCTGCTAACAATCTTCCCAAATCATTTGCATAATAATAATCGAGTGTGTCATCCCAATTTGGCTCAGAAAAAAATATCTCCACTTTTCGGATTCCTATATCAAAAACATCCTGAGAAAAGGATGTGAAAGCAATGGATATTAAAGTAATTAAGAATAAAGTTTTTTTCATTTTTATTTTTTTGTAAAGATATAGTTTTTTTTTCAGAGCAACAAAAAAAAAAAAAAGGTTTAATTATACATTGATTGAAAAATCAAATCTTAGCTATTTAAATATTCATTTTTTGCCAACTGCCAATACTTTTCCATTTCTTCCAGATTCATATCCGACAAATCCTTTCTTTCTTCTTTTAACTTGCTTTCCATTATCTGAAATCTTTTAATGAACCGTTTGTTAGTCCTTTCTAATGCATCCACTGGATTTACATCAATAAAGCGTGCATAATTGATAAGGGCAAAAAGCACATCTCCAAATTCAGATTCTATTCTATCGCCATCTCCTTTTTCAACCTCAACTTTTAATTCCTCTATTTCCTCTAAAACTTTTTTCCATACTTGCGATTTGTTATCCCAATCAAAGCCAACTCCTCTTGCCTTTTCTTGAATTCTAAATGCTTTTACCATAGCTGGTAATGAGTTAGGCACACCCTCAAAAACTGACTTATTCCCTTCTTTGAGCTTTAGTTTTTCCCAGTTTTCTTTTACCTCTTTCTCTCCCGCCACTTTTACATCTCCATATATGTGAGGATGCCTAAAAATCAGTTTTTCGCACACTCCATCAATTACATCTTTAATATCAAAATCATTGGTTTCAGAGGCAATTCGAGCATAAAACACAATATGCAAAAGTAAATCACCCAATTCTTTTTTAATCTCAGGCATATCTTTATCTAAGATTGCATCAGAAAGTTCATACAGTTCCTCTATTGTTAAATAACGTAAAGTCTCCATGGTTTGCTTTTTATCCCAAGGGCATTGCTCTCTTAGCTCATCCATAATTGTAAGTAAACGCCCAAAAGCTTTTGTTTTATTTTCCATATTTCTTCATTAAATTTGATGCAAACATACTACTTAATAAGTTTTTTAGTAAATTTGTTGCCTTATACTAATCTTAAAACTAATCTACTATGAAAAAACTAACGACTTTAATTTTTCTTGCTGTTTGCATAATAGCAAATGCTCAGAATTATACAGTTCAAACAAGCACAGGAACTTCTTCTGATTTTAATTTTCAAACAACTGGCTCTACAATAATGACAAGCGGAAATGATGTGCTATCTACTTTGCAAACTATTCCGTTTTCTTTTACTTTTTACGGACAATCATACACTTCTTTTTATGCAAGTGATAACGGCTATATTACCTTTAACACAACTGCTACAACTAGTATTCCAAACAATACTACATTACCCTCAACCAATGCACCTACAAATGCAATTTTTGCTTTTTGGGATGATTTAAACATAGTAAGTGGAGGAGCAGGTGCAGCCGATTTAATTCATTCTTTTACCTATGGAACTGCACCAAACAGAGTGCATGTAATACAATGGTTCTCGGTAACTCCAAATTCAGGAAGTGGATATTTGTATGCTGCTATCCGATTATATGAAACTGCTTGTGGCAGAGAATTTGATGTGTTAAATCATTACGGAAATGCTACAGGAATGTCAGGAACAATTGGTTGTCAAGATGCTAATGCTACTAACGGAACTGAAGTAGTAGGAAGCCCTAATCTTAGTTATCCAACATTAGCTCAAGCAGGAACAGATGATATAATTTATAGTTTTTCAACTGTTTCAAGTAGTTATGATATATCTATAACTGGAGAAAACAATGTTGATGAAGTAATGGCAATAGGTTCTGTGAATTTAAATATTGAGGTAACAAATAAAGGTACTCAAGCGGTTAACAATTTTGATTTACACTATTCTGTGAATGGAGGAGCAACACAATCTAGTCCTTTTACTACTTTTATAACTTCTAACAACAACATGTCTTTCTCTCACACAATTCCTTTTAACCCATCAACCCCAGGGCAGTTTTACGAAATTAAAATATGGGCAGATAATATTGATGGTAATAATGATGAACTTAATTGTAATGACACACTTACAAAGATGGTTTGGGTAAATAACGGTATTAGCGGAACTAAAAATGTACTGCTTGAAGAATTTACTACAGAACCTTGTGGCTATTGTCCTGATGGAACTTTAGTGGTAGAACAAATAAACAATCAATACCCTTATGTAGTTGCAGTTGGGCATCATGCTGGTTTTAACACAGATTTCTTAACCACAAGTTTCCATACAAGTTATGCTAATGATATGGCAAATGGAGCTCCAACTGCCGCAATTGACAGATATGACTTTGATGGCAGTGGTGATAATGTAGCTATTAGCAGATCGATATGGAGTAGTTCAGCAGTACAAATGTATAATGAAATTACTCCTGTAAATATCTCAATTAATGATATTATATATGATGCTACTACAAATACGGTTGATGCTATGGTTAATCTTGATTTTGTAGATTATGCACAACCGGGTGATTTAGTGATTACTTTTTGGGTAGTAGAAGATAGTATTATCCCACAAAATCAAATTAATTATTACAGTTCCCAATCAAGTTCAGGTGGTGCCGGTGGTTCTTCTCACCAATATTATACTCTGCCATATAACTTAGACCCAACAAATGCTAATGATTACCAACACAGACATGTTTCTATGACTGTAGAAACAGCTACTTGGGGAGATGCTATAAGCATTACCAACCCTATTCCTAATGATACTTATCAGCAAGCTTTTACGAATATCTCCCTAAATGGAATGGATGCCGGTCAAGTTTATTTAGTAGCTGTCGTTTCTTACCACAATACTGACAAAGCAAAAAGATTGGTACTTAATGTTACTGAAGAACATGTTGATGGAATGGTTTCTGCAATAAAGGAAAATAGTGTTGAGCAAAAGTTAAACACTTATCCTAATCCAGTAAATGAGATTGGATTTATAGAATTTGAGTTAGCGAATACTCAAGAAGTAATTATTGATCTTTATAATATTATTGGTGAAAAGCTTACAACAGTAATAAAACAAAAATATGCGGCAGGAAAACATCATGCTGCTTTTAATTCCTCCGAATTATCTAATGGAACTTACTTTTTAAAAGTAAAAACAAATATTGGAATTACAACAGTTAAAGTGGTAGTAACTCACTAATTTTAGTTTTTAAAAATAATTTTAAAGGGCTACCTCTTGGTAGCCCTTTTTTAATATGTATTTTTGCCTTAAAATGAATTCAGAATGAGTTTCATAACAATATTCTCTATTACAATAATTATGATTGCTTTTGTATTTGTTGGAATTGGAATTAAAATCTTAATAAAGAAAAACGGAAAGTTTTCAGGCAGTTGTGCTAGCCAAAGTCCTTTTTTAAATAAAGAAGGAGAAGCATGCGGTATCTGTGGAGCTACCCCAGAGGAAAAATGTAAAAAGGAAGATTAATTAACGATTCTCTTGTTCATTTTTGGACTAACAAAAGTTTTCCAACTGCCATTTTTCCCAGTATAAACTAAGTAAATTTCTATATCAGAATTATTTGCTGCAAACTGTTTTGTTTTTCTTACTCCCATTACCATAAATGCAGTAGCATAAGCATCAGCCAAGATGCAATTATCGTGTATTACTGTAACGCTTAATAAACGGTTTTGAGCTGGAAAGCCTGTAAAAGGATTGATAGTATGAGAATATTTTACTCCATTTTTTTTATAAAATTTCCTGTAATTTCCTGAAGTTGCTAATGCCTTGTTTTCTAAATCCAGAATAAACTGAAAACGCTCATTTGCATCAATATTTTCTGAGGGTTTATCCACTCCAACACGCCAAATATTTTCATCCGCATTTTTACCTTTTGCTAAAATCTCACCCCCTACCTCAATCAAGTAATTGTTACAGTTTTTTGATTCCAAAAAGCGTCCAATAACATCAACTGTAAACCCTTGTGCAATAGCATTGAAATCTAAACTCATGCCTTTAGGAAGCACTAAAGAATCATCAATCAGCTGCAATTTTGAAAACCCTATATCCTTTAAAATAGCTCTGAATCTTGCTGAATCTAAAACTAAGGAATCGCCCAAAATATTTTTATAAAAACCCCAAGCACTTACCAAAGGTCTAACCGTGCAATCAAAGTTCCCTTCAGTTGCTAAAAATACTTTTTTTGCTACCAAAAATACTTCATTAAAAAGAGTATCTGTTTTTAAATCCTCACCATTTTTCAATTTAGAAATTAAAGAATAATCCTTGTAAATTGAAAGCGAACTATCAATCTCCAGAAAAATACTGTCAATTTGAAATTGATAATCCATTCCGTTTTCTGACATATATTTAATATGATAATAACTCCCTTGTGCCTGAGCTGAATTAGTTATTAGAATAATATTATCATAAGATGAACAAGAAAATAAAATAACTAAAAATAGATAGAGGATGTTTTTCATAAGACAAAGATAAAAGATAGTTTTTAGTGACTAGGCAATAGGCAATAGAAAGTTTAAATAACTAAAAACTAGTCATTATTTACTAATGACTTTTTTATATCTTTGAGAAATGAAGATAAAAGCAAATAGTATTTCAGAATATTTAGAAAATATCCCTAAGGAACGGAAAGCAGTAATGCAAGAATTAATCAGCACAATTAACAAGAATTTACCTAAAGGATTTAAAGAAGATGCATGTGAATATTTTTATAATTGTAAGAGTTGTGGCAAATTACTAAAAGCACAAAATGGAGATTGCTGTGTGTTTTGCACTTACGGAAACACACCTTGCCCTTCTATTCAAGAAAAGAATGATTGTTGTAAATAAAAAAAGCCAAGCAAATGCTTGGCTTTATATTAAAATAAATAACAACTACTATTTATATAGTTTTAGAGTTTCAGCTTTCATATCCCATTCTACATTA
>JACNLP010000085.1 GCA_014381465.1 Flavobacteriales bacterium
CTGAAATGATTTCAAGAAATGCTTATGATAGAAACAACTATCAAGTAGAAAAAGAAGTATAAATGAAGATAACCCTATTGAGTACCGCTTACCCTTTTAGAGGAGGAATAGCTGTTTTTACTGAACGTTTAGCTCGTGCTTTTCAGTCAGCAGGTGATTTGGTAAATATTAGTACTTTTTCCCTTCAATATCCTAATTTTTTATTTCCAGGAAAATCACAATACTCATCTAGTCATAAGCCAAAGGATTTACATATTACACAGGAAGTAAACTCTATCAACCCTATCAATTGGATAAGAATTGGTTTAAAGTTGAAAAAACAAAAACCGGACATTCTTGTTTTAAAATATTGGATTCCTTTTTTAGCACCTTGTTTAGGTACTATCTCAAGAATTGTAAGGAGTAATAAACATACAAAAGTGATTGTTATAATTGATAATTTAATTCCTCACGAAAAAAGGTTTGGTGATTATTTACTAAATTATTATTTTGTGAAAAGTGTTGATGCTTTTCTTGCTATGTCCGAAAGTGTATATAATGACTTAGATAAATTTGACGCCCACAAAAAGAAAGTTTTAGGCGTTCATCCTTTATATGATAATTTTGGAAAATCAAAGCCAAAATTGGAAGCGATAGAAAATTTGGGTTTAGATAAAAATTGCAAATACATGCTATTTTTTGGGATTATTAGAAAATACAAAGGTTTGGATATTTTACTTGAAGCATTTGCGGATAATCGTTTGCGAAATCAACATTTGAAATTAATAGTTGCAGGAGAATTTTATGAAGATGATAAGCCCTATTATGATTTAATAGAGAAACACAATTTAGCTGATTCAGTAGTTTTAGCTACAAAGTTTATTCCAGATGATGAGGTTGTAGATTATTTTTGTGCAGCTGATATTATTGTTCAGCCTTATAAGCATGCCACCCAAAGTGGGGTTACGCAAATTGCTTACCATTTTGAGAAACCAATGTTAGTTACCAATGTTGGTGGACTCAATGAAATAGTGCCTCATAATAAGGTGGGATATGTGTGCGAGCCAAATGCTAAGGAGGTGGCAAATTACTTAGTTGAGTTCTTTTCTAAGAGTAAAGAGGATCAGTTTATTTGTGGTGTGAAATTGGAAAAATCAAAATATTCTTGGGATAAGATGATTGAAAATATTAAATCTTTACATAGGCAGATAAGCTAATATTTGCTCCTCTTTTTCTTTCTATATTTGCAAAAAATTTATCATTATGAAAAAACCACTTTTTTTTCTGCTATTAATTCCTTTTTTAGCCTTTAACCAAACAATTAATGAAGTTGACGCAAATGGTTTAAAACAAGGCGTTTGGAAAAAAAATCATGCCAATGGTAACTTGCGTTATTATGGTCAGTTTCAAGATGATAAACCTTACGGAATATTTCAATACTATTACTCCTCAGGAGAACTGCAGGCCAAAAAAGAATTTTTTCATAACGGTTTAGCTGCAGCAACTCATATTTACTATAAAAAAGGAATGCTAAAAGCTTCAGGACTTTATGTAAACCAGATGAAAGATAGTACTTGGAACTATTTCAATGAAGATGAAATACTCATATTAAGCGAACAATATAAAGGTGGCAATTTGCACGGAAAAACAAAAACATTTTATGAAGAAGGGGAGTTGTATGAAGTTAAAAGTTGGCAAGAAGGAGTTGAGTTCGGAATATGGAAACAATTCTATAAATCAGGACAATTAATAATGAGCACTACTTATGAAAATGGAAAATTAAATAACAGTTATATTTATTATTATCCTAGTGGAAAAATTGATTTTAAGGGAAGTTATAAAGATAATTCTCGCATTGGTGAATGGATATATTTTTCAAAAGAAGGAGTGCAAGACACAATAATAAATTACAATGAGTAAAGGTAGAGTTTTAATGGCAATGAGTGGTGGTATTGATAGTACAATGGCTTCCCTTTTGTTACACGAACAAGGTTATGAAGTAATTGGTTTAACCATGAAAACTTGGGATTACGAAAGTTCTGGGGGCAATAAAAAAGAAACGGGTTGTTGCAGTTTGGATTCTATTAATGATGCTAGGCAATTGGCAGTTGATTGCGGTTTTCCTCATACAATATTAGATATTCGTGAAGAATTTAATGATTTTATTATTGATAATTTTGTAGATGAATATATGGCCGGAAGAACTCCAAATCCATGTGTTCTTTGTAATACCCATATCAAATGGGAAGCTCTTTTAAGGCGTGCTGATATGCTGAAATGTGATTTTATTGCAACAGGACATTATGCTCAAATCCGAGAGGAAAATGGACGGTATGTTGTTTCCAAAGGATTAGATGAAAGTAAGGATCAATCCTATGTGCTTTGGGGAGTAACTCAGGAGTGTTTAAAACGCACAATTTTCCCAATGGGTAAATATCATAAAAAAGATATAAAACAAATGGCACTTGATAGAGGTTATAAAGCATTAGCTGAGAAAAACGAGAGTTATGAAATTTGTTTTATCCCTGATAATGATTATAGAGGTTTCTTGAAAAGAAGGGTAGATGGGCTAGAAGAAAAGGTACAAGGTGGTAAGTTTATCACGACTTCTGGTGAGGTTGTTGGAACACATGATGGCTACCCTTTTTATACAATTGGGCAAAGAAAATTAGGTGTTTCTTTAGGAGATAATCCTACTTATGTTGTGGGGATAAACCCAGATTCCAATACAGTTGTAGTTGGTTCAAAAGAAGATTTGAAAAAGCAAGAAATGTTTGTGCGAAACATTAATTACATAAAATATCCTAAAATACAAGATGGTATGCAGTGTTTGGTAAAAGTACGCTATAAACACAAAGGGGAAATGGCAACTATTACAAATGATGGAGAAAACCTAAAAGTGCTTTTTCATAAAAAAGTAGAAGGAATTGCACCTGGGCAATCAGCTGCTATTTATGAAGGTGATGATTTAATTGCAGGAGGTATTATTATGAAAGCTATCTTCAACTAAAAACTCAAAACCAGTAATCAATACACTATTCTACAAAAAAAATCATCTTTAAAATTAATCAAGTATAATTTTTTGGTTGCTCTAGTCATTGCAGTGTATAGCCACCTTAGGTAGGATTTATCCAGCATATCCTCTGTGAAATATCCTAAATCAACAAATACATTTTCCCACTGTCCACCCTGGGATTTATGACAAGTTATAGCGTAAGCGAATTTTATCTGCAAGGCATTGAAGAATTCATCTTTCTTTATCTTTTTGTTTATTTCTTTTTGTCCTTTATAGTCCAAGCCAACTTCTTTGTATAGTTGTTGGTATTGCTCATAAGTTATGGCTGGGCTTTGGCTAGTTAGTGTATCTAGTAGTAATATTACATCCAATTCCTTTTCATCTGGGTAATCCACCATTTGAACACTTGCTTTTGCAAAACGGAAACCATAGCGTTCTATTATTTCTTTTATTTTAACAACTTCTACAATATCGCCATTAGCAATAAATCCTGCTTTACTACTATCATCTAGCCAAAAATAATTATTACGCACCACCATCAGCATATCCCCGGTTGAGATTTCATTTTCTTGCCATCTTATTTTGGTTCTTATCTGCTGATTATAAAGGTTGGCTCTTTTGTTGGAGCGGCAAAGTACAGTTGTTGCATTCACTCCTTCATTGCTGTAAGCAGTTTCTAAGGCATCTTGCAAATCCTCTCCAGTATTTAGGCGAATAACTTCTGTATTAGTTGCTAGTTTAGGGTAGGAATAATCGTTAGTTGCAATTCTATTTCTTAGGTCGGTAGCATTCTCTAATATTAGGGAATCTTCCTTTTGCCTAACCACTTGTGTGAGTTTCTTACAAATAACTTGTTTATTATAATTACTCTCAAGCCTTTGCTCATCTAAAGCAGGACTAATATCTAAATGTACGGGAGGGAGTTGGGCAGTATCGCCAATAAGGATGAGTTTACAATCACTGCCCTGGTAAACATATTCAATCAAATCATCTAAAAGTGAACGATTTCCAAAACCTTTGTCAGAATTTTCTGGAATCATAGATGCTTCATCAACAATAAAAATGGTGTTGCTATGGGTGTTGTCTTTTAAGGTGATGAAAGTGTTTCCGTTTTTGTTGGTTCTTATCCAGTAAATTTTTTTATGAATGGTGCTTGCTGCTTTTTTTGAATATTTTGCTAATACTTTAGCAGCTCTACCAGTTGGTGCCATTAATACCGAGCGTTTTCCTAAAATGGGTAATGATTTTACTAAAGTAGATACGAGAGTTGTTTTTCCAGTTCCTGCATATCCTTTTAGCATAAATACACTTCTGTTGCCAATAGTGGTTACAAAATCAGCAATGTCAGTAAATAGAGCATCTTGCTCTTTGGTGGGGGTAAAAGGAAAATGTAATCTTAATTTATCTTGTAGTTTTTGGCTTTTCATTTAGAGGAGATTTACTTCTGGCTCGATAGCAATTCCGTATTTCTCCAAAATAGTATGTTGTACTTTTTTTGATAGGTTTATAATATCTTGTCCGCTTGCGTTTCCATAATTTACCAATACTAATGCTTGATTTTTATGCACTCCAGCATCTCCTTTTCTGTACCCTTTTAGTCCGGCATTATCGATAAGCCATCCGGCTGCTAGTTTGGTTTTAGTTTCCGATATTTTATAACCAACTATATTTGGGAATTCTTTCTTTAACTTGTTAAACCTTTCTGTTTTGATGATGGGGTTTTTAAAGAAACTTCCGCTATTTCCTAATACTTGTGGGTCAGGTAATTTGCGGCTTCTAATATTGATTACTGCCTTAGCAATGTTTTTAGGATTTTCTCGTAGGTTTAGAGTTTTTAATTCTTCCTGAATAGCACCATAAGTAGTTTTGTTAAGTGGTGTTTTGCTAAGCTCAAATTCCACCTTTGTTATGATGAATTTATTTTTTACTTCTCCTTTAAATATTGAGTTTCTGTATTCAAAATTACAATCCTCATTACTGAATATTTCACTTTTTCTAGTTTTTATATTAAAAGCGTGAACCTTGCTGATACTCTCTTTTACTTCCATTCCATAAGCACCAATGTTTTGTACAGGGCTAGCGCCAACTGTTCCTGGTATTAGGGCTAAATTTTCAATTCCTGATAATTCTTGGCTTACACTCCACATTACAAAATCGTTCCAATTTACGCCACCACCAACTTCTACAATTATTGAATTCTCATGATCTTCAAGTATGCAAATTCCATTTATTTTGTTGTGCATTATAAGACCTTCAAAATCTTTTGTGAGTAGTATATTTGACCCCTCTCCTAAAACAAATGTTTTATTATTGCTGTAGATTTCTGAGTTAAGAATATCTTTGAGTTCAGAAACGGAAATAAATTCACTAAAGTATTTTGCCTTAGCATCTATTCCAAAAGTATTGTGCTTTTTTAACGAGAAGTTTTCTAAAAAATTCATGAGTTCAAAAGTAGTAAAACAAATCATACCATTTAGCGTTTAAAAAACTGTATTTTCACCAAAATTTTTTTTTGAAGCGAATTATTATTTCTGTTACCTCTGATTTATGCACCGACCAAAGAGTGCATAAAATTGCTACAACTCTACAAGAGATGGGTTTTGATGTTATGCTCTTAGGAAGAAAACTCCCTAGTAGCTTAGCAGTAAAAAGAAATTATAAAACAAAAAGATTTTGTTTACTTTTTAATACGGAAATTTGGTTTTATATGGAGTATAATATTCGCCTGTTTTTCTTTTTATTATTTTCGAAAATGGATGTTTTATTGGCTAATGATTTAGATACGCTTCTGCCTAATTTCCTTGTATCCAAGATAAAAAATATACCACTTGTTTATGATAGTCATGAAATGTTTTGTGAAGGACCAGAACTTCAAGGGAGGAAATTTGTACAATCATTTTGGAAAATAATTGAAAAGTGGATTGTTCCAAAATTAAAGTATACTTATACTGTTTCTAAATCCATTGCAGAGGATTACAATAAGGAATATAATGCTAATTTTAAAATTATTAGAAACATTCCTACATTGAAAAAAGAGAGCAGGAAAGTAGAACAACTCAGTTTTAATGGTAAAAAAATTATTTTGTATCAAGGAGTGATGAACCCTGGAAGAGGATTGGAAGAAATGATAGCAGCAATGCCATTTGTAGAAAATGCCGTTTTGTTAATTATTGGTTTTGGAAAAGTAGAAAATGAGCTTAAAGAAATGGTACGAAAAATGGGGGTAGAGGAGAAAGTTATTTTTTATGGAAGAGTGCCTTTTGAAGATTTGTTTTCTTATACCAAGCAAGCAGATATTGGCTTGCTTTTAGAGCGGCCTTTGGGACTTAGTTTTACCTATGCCCTTCCTAACAAACTTTTTGATTACATTCATGCAGAGCTTCCTATTATTGCTTCTCCACTTATTGAAGTAAAGCGAATAATGGATAAATTTGAAATAGGAATTTTGACTAAAAAATACAACCCAGAATATTTAGCCTACACCATAAATGAGATGTTATATAATGCTGAAAAAAGAAAAGTTTGGAAAGCAAACATGCAAAAAGCAAAACAGGAATTAAATTGGGAAAAAGAGCAGCAAAAGCTAAAAGAAATTTATGATTCTTTGTTAGGATAATTAATTTTCCCTCCACAATTATCATGTTTTGCACCCGTTACTGATTTTAAGCAATTTGCCTCATTCCTTACTCTTAAAACTCCTAAAAAAGCAAATATTAAGGCCTCCTTAAAATCGATTGTTTCTTGATTTGGAATAATAATTTCTGATGATGAATAGTGCTTAATTCTGCTTATTAAATAGGTGTTAAAAACTCCCCCTCCTGTAAATAATGCTGATTTGTCTTTTAAAAAAATGCCAATTTGCATTGCAATATGTTCGCAAAAAGTGTGCAGAATATCTCTTGATTTGTATTTTTCTAAAAGTAAAGGATTGATAAATTCCTCCACCCATTCTCTGCCTAACGATTTTGGAGGTAATTTTTTGTAGAAGTCTAAGTTATTGAGTTCTTGTAAAAGTTCTGGAATTATCCCTCCTTTTTTAGCAATATCCCCTCCAAAATCAAATTCAAGTCCTAATTTTTTACTTATTTCATTCATTACAATATTTACTGGGCAAACATCAAAAGCGGTAATTCTTGTTTCATTTTTAATTGAAATATTTGCAAAACCACCAAGATTAATACAATATTTAAAATCAGAGAAAAGATGTAAATCACCAATCGGGACTAGGGGAGCTCCTTGACCATTTAGCGAAACATCTAAACTTCTAAAATCATTGATAGTTGTAGTCTTTGTAATTTTAGAAATAGTTTTTCCGCAACCAATTTGGAGGGTGTAATTGTTTTCAGGATCGTGAAAAATTGTATGTCCGTGAGATGCAATAAAATCTACTTTTTCATTATCTAAAAAAGTATTAATTGTACTGCCTAAAAAAAATCCATATTCTATATCAATTTTGGAAATTTCCTTTTCATCTTTTGAGTGTAAGGTTTCTAAATTCTCTTTCCAGTAATTTGGATATTTGATAGTTTCAGATTTAGTTATTTCAAATTCCCATTTGTTAGTTTTTGTAAAGCTGCATATTGCTAAATCTACTCCATCCAATGATGTGCCTGACATCACTCCTAAAACCTTGTATTTTACATTATCAATCATCAATCCTCAAAAGTAGTTTAAAAAATGTATTTTTGCGTGATTTTTAATAAAAGCACAAATAATGAATTTTGAATTGACGGAAGAACAAATTGCAGTGAGAGATGCGGCAAGAGAATTTGCACAAACAAAGTTATTGCCTGGAGTGATTGAGAGAGATGAAAATCAAACTTTTCCAGCAGAGCAAATCAAGGAACTTGGAGAATTAGGTTTCTTAGGAATGATGGTTGACCCAAAGTATGGTGGATCAGGAATGGATGCAGTTTCTTATGTTTTAGCAATGGAAGAAATTTCAAAAGTAGATGCTTCCTGTTCAGTTGTAATGTCAGTAAATAATTCATTGGTTTGTTGGGGGCTTGAAACTTTTGGTACAGAGCAGCAAAAAGAAAAATATTTAAAGCCACTTGCTACTGGTGAAATAATTGGAGCATTTTGTTTGTCGGAACCTGAGGCAGGGAGTGATGCTACATCCCAGCAAACAACTGCAATTGATAAGGGCGATCATTATTTGTTAAACGGAACAAAAAACTGGATTACAAATGGAAATTCTGCTTCTGTTTATTTGGTAATTGCACAAACTGATGTAGAAAAAGGGCATAGAGGAATCAATGCTTTTATTGTTGAAAAAGGAATGGATGGTTTTGTTGTAGGGCCAAAAGAAAATAAATTGGGAATTAGAGGTTCTGATACTCACTCTTTAATGTTTACAGATGTAAAAGTGCCTAAAGAAAATAGAATTGGAGCAGATGGTTTTGGATTTACTTTTGCAATGAAAACATTATCAGGAGGGAGGATTGGTATTGCTTCACAAGCTTTAGGTATAGCTTCAGGGGCTTATGAATTAGCTTTACAGTATTCTAAAGAAAGAAAAGCATTCGGAAAAGAGATTTCAAAACATCAAGCTATTGCATTTAAACTAGCTGATATGGCTACTGAGATTGAAGCGGCTAGATTATTATGTTTGAAATCAGCTTGGCTTAAAGATAACGGACAAAATTATGATAAACTTGGAGCAATGGCTAAGGTATTTGCTTCAGAAACAGCTATGAAAACTACTGTTGAGGCAGTGCAAGTTCATGGTGGTTATGGTTTTGTAAAAGAATATCATGTTGAAAGATTGATGCGTGATGCAAAAATTACACAAATTTATGAAGGAACTTCAGAGATTCAGAGAATTGTAATCTCGCGTTCTGTTTTAAAATAAAAATTATGAAGAAACTCATTTTACTATCATTTTCAATTTTGTTTACTCTTGGAGTAAATGCTCAGATTGATATTGATAAATCAAAAATTAATCCAGCTTATTTAAAGTTTTTGCCTTCAAATGCAAATCCTGAAGATTTACGCCCGTCTGACATTCCATCAGAGCAAGTATTAAAACAAATGGGGCTTTCTGATGATGAAATTGCAGAAGCAATGGATTTTAAAAATGGAACTGGAAAGTATGCAAAAAATGGAAATGAAGCAGTTGAAGTAAATGATAATTTATCTAAGTTCTATGAAACTTTTGGAGATACTTTAGTTGCCGATACTACTACTTATCCAAAAGCTAGAATTTATGGTCAAGATGTTTTTAGAAATAATGAGTTGTCATTTTATCAAAAAGCATTGGATGCAAAAGCTCCTGAAAATTATAAGGTAGGAAGTGGAGATGAAATTTCAATTTCTGTTTGGGGTTATTCTGAGTTTTCTGAAACACTTTTAGTAGATGATAGAGGGTATATTACTCCAAGTTCATATGGGAGGATTTATGTAAAAGGGTTGACTTTTAAAAGAATGCGTTCTTTACTTAAAAGTAAATTTTCTTCATTTTTGGATATGAAAAACTCTGAAATTGATGTTACGCTTTCGTACTCAAGAGTTATAACAGTAAATATAGTTGGTGAAGTTTACAATCCAGGTTCTTATTCTATTCCTGCAATCAATACGGCTTTTAATGCATTGATTGCAGCAAATGGTCCAAATCAACTAGGAACAGTTCGTAATATATACATCAAAAGAGATGGGAAAACTGTTGATTCTTTAGATGTCTATCAGTTTTTGTTTAACCCTTCAAGATCACAAGATATTTACATGCAAGATGGAGATTATCTTTTTGTTCCTCCTGCAAAGAATATAGTTGAAGTAAAAGGAGCTGTAAATCGCCCTTATACTTATGAGGCAAAATCAGGAGAATCAGTTGCAAGTATTATTAAATATGCTGGAGGATTTACAACAAATGCTTTTTCTGATGTTATTACTTTAAAAAGGATAGAATATAATTCAATCAGAGTAAATGATGTGCATAAAGATCATGCAAACTCAACTTCTGTGAATAATGGAGATGAGATTATTGTAAATACCATTTCGAATAAAATTTCTAATGTTGTAAGTGTAAAAGGAAGTATTGGTGTGGCTGGTGATTATGAATATAAGCAAGGTGAACATCTTTTAGATTTATTGTATAGAGCAAAATGCATAGCTGATAAAACTTTCTTGGATAAAGTTTACATTGTAAGAATGAATGAGGATAGAACAAAGACTCATATTGCTGTTAATTTAGGAGAGATTTTAAAAGATAAGAACCATAAGGATAATATATTGTTGCATGAGTATGATATTGTTCGTGTGCTTTCTAATGATGATTTTGATGATGAATTTTCTGTATCAGTATTAGGGGCTGTTAGAGCTGCTGGGGAATTTGATTTTGGAGTTGGGATGACACTGCAAGATGTACTTTTGCAGGCTGGTGGATTAACTCAACAAGCAGAAGGTAGTAGAGTAGAAGTAAGTAGAATTATGGATTATGATATTTCATCTAATAAGTTAAAACCAAGAAGAACAGTTGTAAAAAACATTAAAATTGGTGAAAATTTAGCTTTAAGCACAGATGCTCAAGAATTTACTTTACAACCATTTGATCAAGTTTTTGTTAGGGAAAACCCTGATTTTGAATCCGCAAAAAATGTTGTGTTAAGTGGAGAGGTAAAATATCCTGGAACTTATACTTTGTTAAGTAAAGATGAAAAGATATCATCTGTTATAAAGAGGGCAGGAGGGCTTACAAATTATGCTTATATGGATGGAGTGAAGATGTATAGAAAGTTTGAGACTGTTATAGAAGAAGAAGAAGAAGAAGAAGAAGAAGAAGAAGAAGAAACTTTATTTAAAAATTCTTTTGAAAGTAGAAAAGTTTATGCTTATGATATGGTATATCTTAATATGGAAAAAGCATTGGATTCTAAATCTTCTAAACACAATCTGGTAATGGTGGATGGAGATAGCATTATTGTTCCTAAAACAATGGATGTGGTGCATATTTCAGGTGCTTTGATGAATCTGGAAGGTAACTCAATAAGTGCTCCTCATTTTAAACGGAGAAGAGCAAATTATTATGTGAATAATTTTGCAGGAGGGTTTACAAAGGACAACAAGAAAAGTAATACGGTTGTGGTTTATCCAAATGGAATAGCAAAAAAATCTATGAATTTAGGATTGTTCTCCATATCTCCAAGAATTAAAAAGGGCTCTACTATTATTGTAGCAAATAAGATAGAAAAGAAGAAAAAGGAGAATGAAAACCCAATTGATTGGAACAAGCAAATTGAAAATGCAATGCTAAAGGTTACTGCAGTATTAACTTTATGGTTGTTGGTGGATAGAGTAAGTACACAATAATGGAACAGTATAATGATGAAATACAATTAAAAGATATTCTGATTAAATTATCAGAGTATAAGGGGTATTTACTTAAAAAGAAATTTACAATTATTGGTTTTTCTTTTTTGTTTTTTATGATGGGAGTAGTTATTGCTTTTAGATCAGAAACAAAATATAATGCTGAGCTTACTTTTGTTGTAGAAGGAGAAAAAGGAGGAGGGTCTTTAGGTTCAATGTCAGGTATTGCAAGTCAGTTTGGTTTTGATTTAGGAGGTAGTTCTTCAGCTACTTTTAGTCAGAGTAATATATTAGAACTATTAAAATCAAGAGGAGTTATTGAAAATACTCTTTTGCAAAATATCAAAGTAAATGGGAAAGAGGATTTGCTTATTGAACATTACCTTGAGATAAACAAAGTTAAAGAATCTTGGTTAGAAAACGATAATTTTGATGGCATCTCATATCATGATAAATCTACTTTTACTCATGATAGTATTAGTGGCGGGATTTGGAAAAATATTATTGAAAATAAACTTATTGTTGAGCTTGAGTCAGATGAAGCGAACATCATAACTTTGTCTTACTTGTCTTTAAATGATGAATTTGCAAAAGGTTTTGTCGAATCTTTGATTGGGGAAATGAGTAAAATGTATATTTCGCATCAAACTGCACAAGCAAATAATACTCTGGATTTCTTGCAAAATAGAGCAGATTCTGTTTTTTCAGAGCTAGAAATAGCAGAGGAAGATTTTGCTAGAGTGAAGGACATTAATCAAAGAATTGTAAAAGCATCTGGAAGATTGAAGGAATTACAGTTAATGAGAAGAGTTGAGGTGTTAAATACTATGTATTTAGAGATTGTAAAAAACCTAGAGCTTTCTAAAATAGCGCTATTAAATAAAACTCCTATAATTAATATTATTGACAGACCTATTTTACCTTTAGTTGAGGATAAAATATCAAAAACATTTGCAGGATTGCTTGGAGGTTTCTTGGGTGGTTTCCTTTCGGTTTGCTTCTTTATATTCAGAAAGTTATTTAAAGATGCTTTAGCGGAAGCTTAATTACCAGTTTAAGATTTTTCCAACTTTAAATTGCAGATCAACAGGGAAGCCATAGGTTAGCTTCCAAAGATAATCCGTTCCATCTTCAATATCATCAATTGTTATGTTAGTTCCTATGTCATCAGTATACTCGTTTTGAGGATCTTCAACCCATTCTTCAAAGTCTTTAGTAAAGTAGTTTGGACTTGACCAGTAGTGATAGCCTATAAATGCTTCCCAAACCCATCCTTTACAAGTGATGTTTTTATAGCCAATTGCCACACCACCTCCTGCAGAGATCCAATTATTCCCATTTTCAAAGATTTTAATTCTCTCATTATTACTATTAACTGCATAAACGGTATTGCCAGAAGTATCAATTATTTGCAATTCCATGTCCTCATCAAAACCGGTTACACTTGCCAATGGGTTTGTTAAATAAGCAACGCCTCCCTTTGCTTGTGCAAACCAATTTCCACCATATTTAATTGTTTGATCCTTAAAATAATACCTTCCAAAAAGCTCTAATTTAGGTCCACTCCATACTTGAGTTGCACCAAGTAGACCCCAGTGATAAGCAAGATTTTCACCCATTGCCCAATTACTACCTAAACTGTGCTCAAATTGTAACATTGATTTTTGAACAATAGGTAATCCACTTCCAATAGTTAAGGTATGTTTTCTGTCACTATGTTCATTATTTTGTGCAAAAATAGAAATAGAAAGTAGTAACAAAAACAAGCAAATAAATGATTTTTTCATGATGTTAGATGTCTTTTAGTTTTTCGCAAATATATAAAAAATCGCTTATTTAAAGATAATTAGTTAATTTTTCTAGGCTTATGCCTCTTGATCCTTTTAAAAGTATTGTCTTATTTTTTATAGGATTAGATTTTAAAAATATTTCAAAGGCATTTCTATCTTTAAAAGCTTTATTGCTAATTTTAGAGAATTCTTTTCCTATTAGAATTATTTCTAGATTAAGTGTATCTATCAAATCTAATATTGCCGAGTGCTCCTTTATAGTGTATTCTCCTAGCTCAAGCATATCTCCTAGTATGCACAATTTATTAGTGTAATCTTGCTTGGAAAATGAAGTAATCATAGCTTTCATACTTGATGGATTGGCATTATAAGCATCTAGGATTAATAGATTATCTTTAGTTTTAAGAATTTCAGAACGGTTATTTTTAGGAGTGTAGTTTTCAATTGCCTTTTTTATATTTGAATCTTTGATGTTAAATTTGTTTCCTATACAAACTGCAAGCATAATGTTGCTAAATTGATATTCTCCAATTAGTTTGCTATTAATTTCAGTATTGCTAAACTTAATACTTAAGTAAGGGGTGTTTTTTGTTATAAATCCTTTACAAAATCCGTTATTTCCATAGGTAATTCTTTCAATTTTTTGGGATAAGTTTAGCAATAAATCATCATTATCATTTACAAATAAGAAGCCATTATTTTCTTTGATAAAATTAAATAGTTCATTTTTTGAGTTAATGACCCCTTGATGATTTTTAAATCCTTAAAGATTGGCGGATCCTATATTTGCGATTACTACGTGTGTAGGTTTTGCTATATCACAAAGAAATTCAATTTCTTTTTCATGATTTGCTCCCATTTCAATCAAAGCAATTTCATGCTCTTTTGGAATTTCCAAAATACTTAAAGGCACTCTTATTATCTATTATAAGCATTATAGATGAGCCTATTCTTCCTTTAGTTGAGGATAAAATATCAAAAATAGTAGCAGGAATACTTGGAGGTTTCTTGGGCGGTTTCCTTTCGGTTTGCTTCTTTATATTTAGAAAGTTATTTAAAGATGCCTTAGCGGAAGCTTAAAGCAAATTCTGTAGCTTTTCTAATCCAATACCTCTTGATCCTTTTAAAAGTATTGTCTTATTTTTAATAGGATTAGATTTTAAAAATATTTCAAAGGCATTTCTATCTTTAAAAGCTTTATTGCTAATTTTAGAGAATTCTTTTCCTATTAGAATTATTTCTAGATTAAGTGTATCTATCAAATCTAATATTGCCGAGTGCTCCTTTATAGTGTATTCTCCTAGCTCAAGCATATCTCCTAGTATGCACAATTTATTAGTGTAATCTTGCTTGGAAAATGAAGTAATCATAGCTTTCATACTTGATGGATTGGCATTATAAGCATCTAGGATTAATAGATTATCTTTAGTTTTAAGAATTTCAGAACGGTTATTTTTAGGAGTGTAGTTTTCAATTGCCTTTTTTATATTTGAATCTTTGATGTTAAATTTGTTTCCTATACAAACTGCAAGCATAATGTTGCTAAATTGATATTCTCCAATTAGTTTGCTATTAATTTCAGTATTGCTAAACTTAATACTTAAGTAAGGGGTGTTTTTTGTTATAAATCCTTTACAAAATCCGTTATTTCCATAGGTAATTCTTTCAATTTTTTGGGATAAGTTTAGCAATAAATCATCATTATCATTTACAAATAAGAAGCCATTATTTTCTTTGATAAAATTAAATAGTTCATTTTTTGAGTTAATGACCCCTTGATGATTTTTAAATCCTTCAAGATGGGCGGATCCTATATTTGTGATTACTCCGTGGGTAGGTTTAGCTATATCACAAAGAAATTCAATTTCTTTTTCATGATTGGCACCCATTTCAATAATTGCAATTTTATGGTCTTTTGTGATTTCCAAAATACTTAAAGGCACTCCTATATGATTGTTTAGATTTCCTTTTGTAGCATAACTATTTAGCTCTGATTTTAATACAGCATGTATTAGTTCTTTTGAGGTTGTTTTTCCGTTAGTTCCAGTAATTCCTATAATTGGGATTGAGAGTTGTTTTCTGTGATGTCTTGCTAAATTTTGAAGCGTTTCTAAAACATTTTTGACAAGAATAAATTTATTGTTTGTAGCTATTTTTTTTTCATCAATTATTGCAAAACTACAACCATCACTAATTGCATTTTCTGCAAATTTATTACCATTAAAATTCTCTCCTTTTAGTGCAAA
>JACNLP010000054.1 GCA_014381465.1 Flavobacteriales bacterium
CTAAAATAATTGCATCTAAATCAGAAGTAATTTTAGACACAAACCAGCCCATTTCTTTTGGGAGAAGTCCATACTTTTTTAACCTCTCTTTACTTGGACTAAAAACTGCATCATCACTTCCTGTAACTTCAAATCCTTTATGGTGCAAAGCCAATGCCATGTTGTGCATAGCACTTCCGCCAATAGCAATTAAATGTATCTTCATCTGATAAATATTATGTAAAATAAAAGTAGGTATTAATAGCAATTGTTATTTTTGACAAACCAAAATTTACTAACATGCAATTGTACACAATAGATACAGGATTTTTTAAATTAGATGGAGGCGGAATGTTTGGAGTTGTACCCAAAGTATTGTGGAGTAGAACAAATCCTGCTGATGAGAACAACCTTTGTCCTTGGGCTATGCGTTCCCTTTTAATTGAGGATGGAAACCGTTTAATTCTTATTGATAATGGTATAGGCGATAAGCAAGATGATAAATTCTTAAAACATTATTACTTGCATGGAGATGTAAATTTACATTCTTCATTGGCTAAGCATGGTTTTTCTGCTGATGATATAACAGATGTTTTTCTTACTCATCTTCATTTTGATCATTGTGGAGGAAGTGTAAAATGGAATAAGGATAGAAGTGGATTTGAAATGGCTTTTAAGAATGCGAAATATTGGAGTAATAAAGAGCATTGGCAGTGGGCTACAGTTCCAAATAATAGAGAAAAAGCATCATTTTTAAAGGAGAATATTATCCCTATACAAGAAGCAGGTCATCTTAATTTTGTTGAGAGAGAAAATGAGATTTTTAATAACTTTAATGCTCTTTTTGTAAATGGACATACTGAGGCGCAAATGATTCCTCATATCAATTATAAAGAGAAAACGATAGTTTTTGCTGCTGATTTATTACCAAGTACTGGGCATATTCCTTTGCCTTATATAATGGGATATGATACAAAGCCATTAGTTACTCTTTCTGAAAAGGAAAAATTTCTAAATGAAGCTGCTGAAAAAGAGTATATAATTTACCTACAGCATGATAATTATAGCGAATGTTGCACGGTTGAAAAAACAGAAAAAGGAGTGAGATTAAAAGAAACTTTTAAATTGTTTGACATCTTATAATTAACTCAAATTATGCTGAAAAGTAGTCCAGCTAATTGTAAAGTCTTCTAATTCTTCTTTGTCAATTTGTTCCTTTTTTCTCCTATACATTTTTATCTTTTCTCCTGATTTATTACTAATGGTAATTACCTCAAAATCATCAATATTAGAGTTATCAGGAAGTTGATGAAAAAATCCTGCCTTTTGAAGTCGAGAATTAGTTTTACACATTATAATGTTTTCTAGTTTTGTTTTCAAAATTAATGAATTCCTTTTAAAAATACGAATAATTTACATTATTGTTGTATTTTAATTATTCATTTTTTCAAAAAACTCATGTTAAATAAAAAAAGAAGATATACCGACTACTCCACTTATATAAAAAATAAATTTGGTTTTAGAGTTCAGAAAATCTCGATAAATGCTGGTTTTACTTGTCCCAATATTGATGGAAGCAAAGGAAAAGGTGGATGTACTTATTGCAATAACAATACTTTCAATCCTGACTATTGTAAACCAATAAAACCTATAAAAAAACAGATTGAGGAAGGGATTGCATTCTTTTCAAAGATGTATAAATCACAAAAATATCTGGCATATTTTCAGGCATTTACCAATACCTACGCACCACTTAATGAATTAAAACAAAAATATGAACAGGCATTAAAACATAAAGATGTAATTGGATTGGTTATTGCTACTCGCCCTGATTGTATCACTACTGAGATATTGAATTATTTAGAGCAACTAGTTAAAGATGGGTATTTTATAAAATTAGAATTTGGGCTAGAATCAACAAATAATAAAACGCTTGACCTTATCAACAGATGCCAAAGCCATGAAGATGCGATTAAAGCATTTGATATGGCTAAAAATAGAGAAATTTTATTGGGAGCTCATATTATTTTAGGACTTCCCGGTGAAAGCAAAAAAGACATGCTTTCTAATGCAATTGCAATGAATCAACTACCTATTGACACACTAAAAATTCATCATTTACAAATAGTAAAACATACTATGATGGCATTTGAATATAAAACAGATGCTTCAGGATTTCACTTTTTTACTTTGGAACAATACTTAGATTTAATAATTGAATTCCTAGAAATATTAAACCCAAAAATAATAGTGGAAAGATTTTTTAGTGAATCGCCAGAACATTTACTTATTGCTCCAAAATACGGATTAAAAAACTTTGAGCTAGTGCATAAAATAGAAAAACGACTAAAAGAAAAAGATTCTTGGCAAGGTAGGTTATTTAAAAAAATAATGTAGCTATTTACTGATAAAACAATGAGAATAATTTGATAATATGCTAATTTGGTGATTAATTAATGGCACAATAAAAAATCGAATATCTAATAAGCAGTAATCAATAACGAAACAGCACCAGCAACTCTTTTATTTAAAATCCCTAGCTAATTTTTCTATGCCCATCCAAATAAGGATTACTGGCCAATAAGTTTTTATAAGCTCTGCAATTGAAATATGTATATACCCTAAGTTGTCTAATAGAAAAACAACACCTATAACAATTAATAATACGGAAATACCTATGCTTTTTTTCATTTTATTGTTTTATAAATTTAGTTATTAAGTTTTATAATATAAATCCCTTTTAGATACTTTTGTAAAATTAAAGCAATTCCTTATCAACAGCTAAGTTTTGCAAGAAAATAATTGATTTTTCAATATCATCATGCAATAATCTATCCGTACTTAGGAACTCAACTTCATCTCTATAAACATCCAAAATTCCTTCAATAAATTCAGAAGATTTTGCATTTCTAAAAGCAATTCCTTGAGTAGCATTTAAGAGTTCAATTGCTAAAATACGCTCAGTATTTTCTACTACTCTGTATAATTTTGTAGCTGCATTTGCCCCCATACTTACATGGTCTTCTTGTCCGTTTGATGACACTATAGAATCCACAGAAGCGGGTGAACACAATTGTTTATTTTGGCTCGCAATACTTGCTGCTGTATATTGTGGAATCATCATTCCAGAATTTAAACCTGGTTCAGCAACTAAAAATGCTGGCAAACCTCTTAATCCTGAGATTAACTGATAAGTTCTTCTTTCGGAAATAGAACCTAATTCTGAAAGGCCGATTGCTAAATAATCCATTGCCATTGCCAAAGGTTGCCCATGAAAATTACCACCAGAAATTATTTTATCCTCACCAATAAAAATAATTGGGTTATCCGTTACTGAATTAATTTCGGTAGTAAAAACCTCTTTTACATGAGAAATTACTCCTTTACTAGCACCATGGACTTGCGGCATACACCTAAAAGAATAAGGATCTTGCACATGCTCCTTCTCCCCTTCTTGAATTTCACTTCCTTCTAAAAACTCACGAATATTTTCAGCAGTTTTTAATTGTCCTTTATGCGGACGAACTAAATGTATCAATTCATCAAAGCACTCATTTCTACCATCAAAAGCTTCTAAAGAAATTGCTCCAATCATATCAGCCATATAGGATAATTTCTGAGCTTTTAACAAACTCCAAATCCCATAAGCACCCATAAATTGAGTTCCGTTAAGCAAAGCTAAACCTTCTTTGGATTGTAAAGAAATTGCTTCCCAATTATTTGCTTTCATAATGGATTTTGTTTCTACTTCCTCTCCATCTACTACTACTTTTCCTTCACCCAAAAGCGGTAAGGATAAATGTGCCAATGGTGCTAAATCACCACTTGCCCCTAAACTTCCTTGCTGAAACACTACTGGAAGAATATTTTTATTGAACATTTCAATAAGGCGCTCCACTGTTTTTAATTGTACTCCTGAATGCCCATAAGACAATGATTGTACCTTTAACAACAACATAATTTTCACTACTTCAGCAGGGACTTTATCGCCTGTACCACAAGCATGAGAAAGCACTAAATTAGTTTGTAATTGCCCTAAATCAGTACTGGAAATTTTATGATTACAAAGAGAGCCAAACCCAGTATTTATCCCATAAATTGGTTCATCTGACTGCTCCATTTTATTATCCAAATAATCACGGCAATCTTGTATTTTTTGTTTTGCTTTTTCTCCTAATGCTAACTGTTTATTTTCATTAATAATTTCAGCAATAACTGAAAGGCTTAACATTTGTTCTCCTACTATATACATACTCATTTATGATAATTCTTTTATTAAATCAGTAATGTTCAAATTGCTTTGCTCACCACTTTCCATATTTTTAACTGACAATATTCCTGATTCCATTTCATCTTCTCCAACCAAAATAACAAATTGTACTCCTTTGTTATTTGCATAAGTCATTTGCTTTTTCATTTTTGCTTTCTTTGGGTATAGCTCAGAACTAATTCCTACTGCACGCAATTGTTTTAACAATGGCATACAAAAAGCAGCCTCATCTGCACCAAAGTTAGCGAACATAACTTTTGTACTTACATCAATATTTTTTGGAAATAAACCAAGCTCTTCCATTACAATATAGATCCTATCAATCCCAAAAGAAACTCCCACTCCCGACACATCCTTTAACCCAAAAATAGAAGTTAAATCATCATACCTTCCACCACCACCAATTGAGCCAATATTAACATCATTAGCTTTAACTTCCAAAATACAACCAGTATAATAATTAAGCCCTCTTGCTAGAGTAATATCAAAAACTAAACTTGCCGATTGCAAACCTAGATTATTTATATTTTCAATTACAAATTGCAATTCCTCCAACCCTTTTTTACCCGTTTCTGATTGCTCTAATAGTGGTGCTATATCATTTACATTTTTAGCGTTTAAGAAAGTATCCAAAATAGAAAGAGATTCTTTTTTTACACCCTTACTTTCCATTTCTTCTTTTACCTTTTCAATACCAATTTTATCCAGTTTATCTAAGGCAATTACTACATCATCAAACAAATCAATAGCTCCCATTAGTTCAACCATACCAGATAAAACCTTACGATTATTAATACAGATATCTACATTAGGGACTTTTAGTTTTGTAAATACATCATCATACAATTGCACTAACTCTACCTCACAAAGCAAGGAATTTGTTCCAATTACATCTGCATCACATTGGTAAAACTCACGGTATCTTCCTTTTTGAGGCCTATCAGCACGCCATACATTTTGCATTTGGTAACGCTTAAACGGAAAGGTGATGTCATTTCTATTTTGCACTACAAAACGAGCAAAAGGTACGGTTAAATCATAACGCAAAGCTTTTTCAGAAATCTGCTTTGTTAAGGATTTTGAAGTTGTATTCTCCTCCAAATTTGCTTTGGAAAGATAATCTCCTGAATTCAATACTTTAAAAATTAATCGATCGCCTTCATCACCATATTTACCAGTAAGAGTTTGAATGTTCTCCATAGTTGGTGTTTCAATTGGTGCAAAGCCATAGCATTCGAAAGCCGTTTTAACAGTTTCAAAAATGTAATTTCTTCTCTGCATTACTTCAGAAGTAAAATCACGCATTCCTTTTGGTATTGATGGTTTTGTATTGCTCATAATGTTTGCAAATATCGTAAATTATTATTGATAGCGTATCCCTTATTTTTATTAGATTTGGAGCCAATTATGAAACGAATTATTTACCTTTTACTATATGATTGTTACAATTGTAAAAATGAAACAGCTATACAATAAGTCTTGAATAAGTAATAAATCGCATGGTGACAATGACCAATAAAGGGGTCTTTGTCTTTTTTGAAAATGAAAAAGCTAAATATTAGATTCTAGCTTTATTTACAAGCCTCCCAAACACTGCCCTTTGGGGTAGTGGCAACAATCGTTATGGGTTCTTTTTTTACAGGATGTATAAACTCTAATTTTTGAGCCAATAAATGGATAGATGCATCTTTGTTGGAACGCTTTGCACCATACTTTAAATCCCCTTTAATAATGCAACCTATATTAGCTAATTGTACTCTTATTTGGTGGTGCCTTCCCGTTTTTGGTTTTACTTCTAAAAGAAAAAAGTTATCAAGTTTTTTAAGGAGTTTGTAATCTAAAATAGCGTGTTTCCCATTTTCTCCTTTTCTAACATAAGATTTATTTTGCTTTTGGTTTTTTTGCAAATAATTATCCAAAGTTTCACTGGTATTGGGTGGGGCATTATTCACTACTGCCCAATAGGTTTTTTGTACTTTTTTTTCTCGGAATTGCTCATTCATTCTGCTTAGTGCCTTGCTTGTTCTTGCATATAATACTATTCCTGAAGTTGGTCGGTCTAACCTATGAATAGTCCCTAAAAAAACTTCTCCTGGCTTGTTGTATTTTTTTTTGATATATGTTTTTACAAAGTCGGATAGAGGAGTGTCTCCTGTTTTATCTCCTTGTACAATATCCCCTGATTTTTTGTTAATGGCAATCAGGTGATTATCCTCATACAAAACATCAAGCATTAATATTGCTCTTTTTCGTTAGGGAAATCTTTGGTTTTTACATCTGCCACATAATTTTGAACTGCTGATGTAATACTATCAGAAAGGTTGAGGTATCTTCTTAAAAATCTCGGATTAAACTCTTGTGTCATGCCTAACATATCATGGAGTACTAATACTTGTCCGTCAACTCCATTTCCTGCACCAATCCCAATAACTGGGATGTTGATGCTCTTAGCAACTTTTTGAGCTAATTTTGCTGGTACTTTTTCTAAAACTAATGCAAAGCAACCTGCAACTTCTAAAAGTTTAGCATCTTCTAGTAATTTAGCCGCTTCTTCCTCTTTTTTGGCTCTTAATGTGTAGGTTCCAAATTTGTAAATGGATTGAGGTGTTAATCCTAAATGTCCCATTACTGGAATTCCAGCAGTAAGTATTCTTTCAATAGATTCAAGAATTTCCCTTCCACCTTCTAATTTTACTGAGTGTCCACCACTTTCTTTCATAATTCTAATAGCAGAACTTAAGGCTTCTTTGGAATTTCCTTGATAAGAGCCAAAAGGCATATCTACTACTACCAAAGCTCTATCTACAGCTCTAACTACTGAGCTGGCATGATATATCATTTCATTAAGTGTAATTGGTAAAGTAGTTTCGTGCCCAGCCATTACATTAGATGCTGAATCTCCAACAAGTATCACATCAATTCCTCCTCCATCAATAATTTTAGCTAGTGTATAATCATAAGCTGTAAGCATAGAGATTTTCTCTCCATTTTGCTTCATTTCTCCAAGAGAATTGGTAGTTACTTTTTTATATTTTTTTTTTGTGGCTGTCATTATTCTACTATTATTACTTTTCTTCTATCAATTACTTTTACTACATATAGGCTACTTCCCCCCTTATTGATTAGTTTGTTTTTCTCATTTATTGCATCATTGAGATTTTTATATTCTCCTGATAAATAAATAAAAATGTCATCTTCATTTTTTACATTGTAGATATCATTGGCATTAGGGAATTTTGAGTTAGGAACAGGAGACATGAATGCTCCTAATTGTACGCTATAAAACTCTTTTCCTTCTAGGTTTTCTTCTACTTTGGTTTTAATTGGATTTATATTTTTTATGCCACCATTTTTTATAATTCCTTGAGATACCATAAAAGATTTTAACTTCTCATACCTATTATTAACAGCAATTACCGAATCAGTGAAAGCAATCATTTTTTGGTTATTTTTTGCTAATTCCTGATTAAGTGCATTATTTTTCTTTACAAGCTCTTCTTCTTTTTGTTTAGCTTCATTCTTGAAATTATTAATATTCGCTATTTCTGACTGTAATTTATTTTTTTGCTTGCTTAAAACTTTCAATTCAACTATTTGTTGAGTTAATGTTTTTTTCAAGTCTTTTATCTCTATTTGTAAATCTTGAACTTCCTTTGCTCCTGTCTTTTTCTCAGATTTTAACCCATTGCTTAATTTATTATTATCTTTCTCTAAATTAGTAACTTTATTATTAAGTAAACTAATTTTTGCATTTAAAGAGTTTATCTCCTTCTGATTAACTCTACTTATATCACTTAAATTTTTAGTAGATGTTGATACTTTTGACTTTTCGTTATTTAAATTGTCTTTAAGAGTTTTAATTTCAGAATTTAAACCCTTTATAGTAGCCGTCAATTCATTTTTAGTTTTCTTATTCGTGCTTTTTTCTAAGGAAAGAGCATTATTAAGTTTACTCTTCTCATTTTCTAATACAGTTATTTTACTATTTAGTAATTTTATTTTTTCTGCATTTATTGTTGTAACATCCTCAACATCTCTTTTTGCATTATTTAACTTACTTTCCTGCAGAGTTATTTTGTTTTTCAAATCAGAAATTACAGTTAGTTTTTCTTTTAAAAGTGTAATTTCTAAATTTAGAGCAGAGATATTACTATTAGCTAACTCAAGCTGACTATTTTTTGCGTTTAATTCTGCTTGTATAGTATTTATTGAGGCAGTATTACTACTATTTATATTAGCTAACTTATTTTCCAGTGTTTTTTTCGTTTCTAATAAGGTATTATTATGCTCTTTTACAACCTTTAGATTTTCTTTAACTATTTCCAAATTGGAATTTAGAGTATTTATTTTCTTTTCATTTTCTTCTTTTTCTCTTTCAAGCAGAGTATTTTTTTCTGTTAATTCTATTTTTAATTCTGCTATTTCTTTCTCTAACTTTTCAGAATTAAGATTATTGATTTTTATATTGTTTTTCTCTGCTTCTGAGATGTTTTCCGTGAGAGTATTTAAATAAAAATATTCAATACGAGCTTTGGTTTCTGGGCCAATAATAATTCCTACCGAACCACTTAAATAGTCATTCAGAAAAAATGTAGTTTCATATTTACTATTAATATAAAGTTCATAAATATTATTTTGAGTTCTTATTTCAATAGTATTTGCATCATCACCAGATTTTAGTTTAGAGGATTTTACCCAGCCATCTTCAGCTTCTTTTCCAGTAATAGAGTTGTAGTAATAGCCAGAAAGTTGTTTTATTCTGTATTTTTTATCACGATTAAATTCAATTATTACCGCTCCTTTGCCATCTTTTTGAGCTTTTAGTATTAGCCCTAAATTTGATGAAGGATTATCGGAAGGACCAATTCTTATACTTGTTTTAATTGCAAAATCCTGAAAGGCATCTCCATTAGCAGTAAGTATTGCGTATTCGCTTTCTGTATTTGTTCTACTTAGAAGATAATCCCCTTTATCAAAAATAAAATAATTGTCGGTACTTGTTATTGTAGGCCAATTATCACTATTAATATTAAAATCTTCATGAATTCTACTATTAGGAAACATATCAGTAGAAAGCTTTTGAGCAGTTACATTTGTAATTGTAAGAAATGTGCTTACAAAAATAAAATAGATATTCTTTTTCATAATGTTTTGGTACTTTAAATATATTTGGGCAAATTTACAAAATATGACTTTACTATCTCATTTAAAGTAATAACTTTGCCGACATGAAAAAAATAGCAGTTTTCCTTATATTATTTAGTACACTTTTTACCGCTTGCGAAACCGATTTTGATGTAAATGCTTCTTGGAAGGAAGTTACGGTTGTATATGGCCTTCTAGATCAAAGTCAAGAGCAACAATACATAAAGATAAATAAAGCATTTTTAGGAGAAGGAAATGCCTTGCAAATGGCTTCTATTTCTGATTCGGTTAACTATAATCCAGCTGATTTGGAAGTAAAAATAATAAAAGTGAAAGATGGCTCTTTTGGAAGTGTTATAGCACTCGATACTATTGATTTAGATACTACATTAATTATTAAAGATGATGGACTTTTTGCTACTGATGAAAATATAATTTACACTACTCCAAGTAATTTCTTTCTTACAAATAATGCTGATGAAAAGGATTATATCCTATCAATAGTAAATAAAAAATCAGGACAAAAGGTGTGGGCAAAAACTAACTTAATTCACGAACTAATGCTTGATATTCCAGGAAATAAACCAATGGGATTTTATGCAGAGGTTCCAAATCCTCCTGTTTCTCCACTTGAAAAAACTTCAACTACAGTAAAATGGTATCATTCTAAAAATGGAAAAATTTACCAAATTATTGCACGAATTCATTACAAAGATTATTTTAATGATGGTACAGTTTCTTCTATGTATTTAGATTGGCTACAACCACAAATTATTTTTGAGAATACTAATGAAATGCATTATACTTTCAAGGGAGATGCTTTTGTAAATACATTGGCAAATAACCTTACAGTTCCAGCTAATCTTAAGGAGAGGCGATTGATAGAAATGGAGTTGCTGTTTACTGTAGGAAGTGAAGATTTACAAACATATATTAGTGTAAATGAGCCATTTGAAGGTATTGTACAAGAACGACCAGTTTTTACTAATATTAATAATGGAATAGGGCTTTTCACTAGCCGATATAACAAATCACATATAATGGAATTCTCCAGTACTACTAAGGAAGGTATCGAATTCGATTTAGATTCCTTAGGTTTTGTAGATCCGTAAACTGACTATCTGTCAGTAATTTTGTCACTGTTTTTCTTTTTTCTGCTTTTGGCACACTAATTGCCATTTAATAAAAGCGAACAACAAACACAATTATTTATTAACTATAAAAATTAAAAAAATGAGTAAAATTATTGGAATCGATTTAGGAACAACCAACTCTTGCGTATCTGTAATGGAAGGTAATGAGGCGGTTATTATTCCTAACAGTGAAGGGAACAGAACAACCCCTTCAGTTGTAGCCTTTATTGATGGAGGCGAAAGAAAAATTGGCGATCCTGCCAAACGACAAGCAATTACTAACCCTGAAAAAACCATCTTTTCTATTAAAAGATTTATGGGAGAAAGTTTTGCAAAAGTGAAAAAGGAAATTGCAAGAGTGCCTTATAAAGTGGTGAAAGGAGATAATAATACTCCAAGAGTTGAAATTGAAGACAGAAAATATACACCACAAGAAATTTCTGCAATGATTTTGCAGAAAATGAAAAAAACTGCTGAGGACTATTTAGGAACAACAGTCACAGAAGCAGTTGTAACTGTGCCAGCATATTTTAATGATGCACAAAGGCAAGCAACCAAAGAAGCAGGGGAAATTGCTGGACTTACAGTGAAGAGAATCATCAATGAGCCAACAGCAGCAGCACTTGCTTACGGACTTGATAAATCGGACAAGGACAGAACCATTGCAGTATTTGATTTGGGAGGAGGTACTTTTGATATTTCTATTCTGGAACTTGGTGATGGAGTGTTTGAAGTAAAATCAACAAATGGAGATACGCATCTTGGTGGTGATGATTTTGACCAAGTAATTATTGATTGGTTGGTAGAGGAATTCAAAAAGGATGAGAACATGGATTTGAGAGAGGATCCTATGGCATTACAAAGATTAAAAGAAGCAGCCGAAAAAGCAAAGATTGAGCTTTCTTCTTCTTCAAAAACAGAAATCAACTTGCCTTATGTTACTGCTACCTCATCAGGACCAAAGCACCTTGTAAGAAACCTTACAAAAGCACAATTTGAGCAACTAGCAGATAAGTTAATTCAAGCAACTCTTACACCATGTAAAATGGCAATGAAGGATGCAGGATTGAAGCCATCTGATATTGATGAGGTGATTTTAGTTGGAGGTTCAACCAGAATTCCAGCAATCCAAAAAATAGTAAAAGATTATTTTGGAAAAGAGCCATCAAAAGGAGTAAACCCAGATGAGGTAGTTGCACTTGGTGCTGCTATTCAAGGTGGTGTTTTAACTGGTGATGTGAAAGATGTTCTTTTATTAGATGTTACACCACTTTCCTTAGGAATTGAAACTATGGGAAATGTAATGACAAAACTAATTGAGTCCAACACTACTATTCCAACCAAAAAATCAGAGGTTTTCTCTACTGCTGCTGATAATCAGCCAGCTGTTGATATCCATGTTTTACAAGGGGAAAGACCAATGTCTGCTGATAATAAATCAATTGGAAGATTTCAACTTTCTGATATTCCACCAGCACAAAGAGGTGTACCGCAAATTGAAGTAACTTTTGATATAGATGCTAATGGTATTTTGAATGTTACAGCTAAAGATAAAGCAACAGGAAAAGAGCAAAACATTAAGATTGAAGCATCATCAGGATTGTCGGATGAGGAAATCGAAAAGATGAAAAAAGAAGCAGAAGCCAATGCAGATGCTGATAGCAAAGTAAAAGAAACAGCTGATAAAATTAATGCTGCTGATGGTATGATTTTCCAAACAGAAAAGCAATTGAAAGAATTTGGTGAGAAATTATCAGATGATAAAAAGAAGCCAATTGAAGATGCTTTAGCGGAACTTAAAAAAGCCCACGAAAGCAAAGATTTAGATGCAATTGATACTGCAATGGAGCAGATAAATACAGCTTGGACGGCTGCTTCTGAGGAAATGTATAAAGATTCTCAAGAAGCTGGTGCAAACCCTACCAATGGAGCAGAAACTTCTGAAAATACTGCTGATGATGTAACAGATGTTGAATTTGAAGAAGTAAATGATGACGACAAATAATATTTGTTTCTCATAATACAATGTTAAAGAAGCCTCACATTTTGTGGGGTTTCTTTTTTATATTTGCAGAAAAAATAAAAGATGGTAACCTCACAAGATTATATTGCATTAGAAGATAAGTATGGAGCGCACAACTATCACCCACTTCCAGTAGTATTAGCGAAAGGAGAAGGAGTATTTGTGTGGGATGTAGAAGGAAAAAGATATTACGATTTTTTATCTTCTTATTCTGCAGTAAATCAAGGGCATTGTCATCCTAAAATTGTGGATGCGCTTAAGCAACAAGCTGATGTTTTAACCTTAACTTCTCGTGCTTTTTATAACGATACTTTAGGAGAGTATGAAAAATACATTACCGATTATTTTGGTTTTGATAAGGTATTGCCAATGAATACTGGTGCTGAGGCAGTAGAAACAGCACTTAAGTTATGTAGAAAATGGGCTTATCAAAAGAAAGGACTTACTCCTGATTCTGCAAAAATTATTGTTTGTGATGGAAATTTCCATGGGCGTACAACTACCATTATTTCTTTTAGTAACGACCCAGATGCAAGAAAAGAATTCGGACCATATACTCCAGGATTTATTAATATTCCTTATAACGATTTGGATGCACTTAAAGAAGCTTTAAAAGACCCAAATATTGCAGGGTTTATGGTAGAGCCAATACAAGGGGAAGCAGGTGTTTTTGTTCCAGATGAAGGGTATTTGAAAGGTGCGCAAGCTTTGTGTAAAGAAGCAGGAGTTTTATTTATTGCTGATGAAGTGCAAACAGGAATTGCTAGAACGGGTCAGTTGTTAGCGGTAGATCATGAAGATGTAAAGCCGGATATTTTAATTTTAGGTAAAGCAATTTCAGGTGGAGTATTTCCAGTTTCTGCAGTATTAGCGGATGACCAGGTGATGATGTGTATCAAGCCTGGTGAGCATGGTTCTACTTTTGGAGGAAATCCTTTGGCAAACAAAGTTGCAATTGCAGCTTTAGAGGTGGTAAAAGAGGAAAAATTAGCTGAAAATGCAGAGCGTTTAGGAAAAATATTGAGAGATGAATTAGCTAATTTTGATAACGATATGATTACTTTGGTAAGAGGGAAAGGATTACTAAATGCCATTGTTATAAAACCTAAAAACGGAAAAGAAGCTTGGGATGTTTGTTTGAAGTTAAGAGATAACGGATTGTTAGCCAAGCCAACTCATGGAGATATTATTCGTTTTGCGCCTCCTTTGGTAATTACAAAGGAGCAATTAATGGACTGTATTGCAATTATTCAGAACACAATTCTTTCATTTTAATATTCTATAAAACATGTCTCTAAGAAGCTTTTTTAAAATAAAATTTATAAGCCATTATGTTACTGTATTTAAAAAAGATGGTTTAAAGGGTATTTTAAAGGAAGGTGGATGGAAAGTGTTATTTTATTTTTTTATGTTTTATTTGATAAGAGATACTATTCTTTATATTGTAATTCCATACTTTTTTGTAAAAGGAGTGCTTCCTAAATAAACTATGAATTAATTTTAAATTAATGCTAATTATTCTATCTTTCTAAAGTGAGAAAAAAACACTGGGAAAATATTTATGCTACTAAAGGAATGCAAGAAGTTAGTTGGTATCAGCAGTCACCAAAAACTTCTTTGGAGTTAATTACTAAAGTTGCTCCAAACAGGAAAGCTTCTATAATTGATGTAGGCGGAGGAGATGGTTTTTTGGTAGATGAATTATTGAAATTAGGATATACCAATATTACGGTTTTAGATATTTCAGAAAATGCGATAAATAAAGCTAAAAAACGCCTTGGAAAAATAGCTGAACAGATAAGATGGGTTATTTCTGACATCACAGAATTTTCTCCTAATCAGCAATATGATGTTTGGCATGATAGGGCAGTTTTTCATTTTTTAACAAACAAAAAGGATGTTGAAAAATATAAAGATTTAGTAGCTGAAAATATTAGTAAAAAAGAACATTTTATTTTAGCAACCTTTTCTGATAGCGGACCTAACAAATGTAGTGGCTTAGATATTTGTAAATATTCTGAAAAACAGTTGAAAGATACTTTTGCTGAAAAATTTAAGGTTTTAGATTCTTTTACAAAGAATCATAATACCCCATTTGGAACAAAACAGAACTTTACTTTTATGCTGTTTAGTAAAATATGAATGCGTAAGATTTTTGAATATCTGTTTTTTTTAGTTTCAATTAGTTTTGTATGTTTGCACCATCAAAAATGAATAAAAGATTCAAATATATAATTGTATTATGTTTTACTGCCTTCACATTGTTTGTTTCGGTAGGAATTAATGTTAATAAAATGCAGTGCGAAAAAGGTGCTAGGATCTTTGTGGGAATAGAATCACCTGATTGTAAGACAGAAAAACAAATCATTTGTCCTAAACAAATTACTAAAGAAAAGTGCTGTAAGAAAAAGCAAGAAACCGAAAAAAAACCAAAAGGAGATTGTAAAAAAAGATCTACACTTTTACAATTTGATTTTATCACTCAAGAATGTAAATGCAGTGAGGTTTTGGATTTTTCTGTTTCTCAACCGTTTTTAACAATATTATACGATTATTATCAGAATTTTGAATCTGATATATATTATACCCTCCATTATGCTGATGCACCGCCTCTGGTGAAAAAGCCCATATTGTCCCAATTACAGTCCTTTCTTTTATAGGATTTAGATTTTTTGTTTCTTGATTTTGCTTGGTAATATTTGTTACTGGCAATACCAATGATTTTAACACACTAAAAAACAATCTAAAACTTATAAAAATGAAAAAAATCTTAAAAATTGCAATAGTGCTGATTGCAACAAACAGTTTAACAGCACAAAACCCATTAATTGTTCCACCAACAATGAGTGGAACAACATTTAACATTACAATTGCAGAAGATTCAATGGAATTTTTCCCTGGACATTTTACAAAAACTTGGGGCATGAGTTTTCCAATTCTTGGTCCAACCTTAATAATGCAAAAAGGAGATGTAGTAACTGTAAATTTTGATAATCAGCTCTCTAAAACTACTACTATGCATTGGCATGGGGTTCATCTTCCGTCAATAATGGATGGCGGACCTCATACAGTTATCCCGGCAGGAGGAACATGGAGTCCTACCTGGACTGTAATGGATAAAGCGGCAACCTATTGGTATCATCCTCATTTACATCATAAAACTTATGAACATGTAATGAAAGGATTAGCAGGATTCGTTATAGTAAAAGATGATGATGAAGCTGTGCTTGATTTGCCAAGAACTTATGGAATAGATGACATTCCTGTTGCATTACAAACTAAAGTAATGGATGCAAATTATCAGATTGATGATAATGAAGCAAATGCTGCTATGGATACGCTTCTACTTGTGAATGCGACAAGAGATGCTTATTTTGATGCTCCTGCTCAAGTAGTAAGGTTACGACTTTTAGATGGATCCTTGGAACGCTCTTATAATATAGGGCTTAGTAATAATGCTAACTTTTTTGTAATTGCTTCTGATGGAGGCTTGTTAAATGCTCCTGTTGCTCTTAATCGATTACTAATGAGCCCTGGCGAGAGATATGAAATATTAATTGATTTAACAAACATGCAAAACGACACCATTCAATTAATAAATTACGGAACAGGAATTCCTAGTGGTGTGTATGGAACTGATCCGGCAAATCTTGGAGGAATGGGGCAAGTTCAACCGATTCCATTTTATTCTTCTAATCCATTAAATGGAGCGGACTTCCCTTTACTTACTTTAAATATTGGAGCTCCTACAGCTAATGCCGTTACTAGCATTCCAGCTACTTTGGTGAATGTTACACAATGGAGCCAAGCAAATGTGGATGAAAATCGACAGCTTGATTTTTCTGTAGCTGGCGGTATGGGAGGCCCTACTGGTTTAACCGGTCCTTTCCTTATCAATAATGCTCCTTTTGATATGAATGTAATTAATTATCAGATACCTATTAATAATGTAGAAATATGGACACTTAATAATCAATCTATGATATCTCATCCTTTTCATATACATGATGTGCAGTTTAATATTTTAGAGATAAATGGAGTGCCTCCACCAGCACACATGCAAGGTTGGAAAGATATGGTTTTGGTGCCTGCATTTATGGGTAGTGCAAAATTCATTACAAAGTTTGAAGATTTTACCGATCCTGTAACTCCTTGGATGTATCATTGCCATATTATTACACATGAAGATACCACAATGATGGGGCAGTTTACGGTAGTAGATGCTGTATCATCAGTTCAGCTAATAGAAAATAATGCGTTTAGTATTTTTCCTAATCCTGCTAATTCTCACTTAAATATTGAGTTAAAAGATGTAATAAACCCGAAAGTAGAAATTAAGGACTTAACAGGTAAAATAATGTTTAAAGGAATTTTAAATAAGCAAACTTCTACAATTGATGTAAGTAAGCTTAGCAATGGAATTTATTTTATAAAAATTAATAATACTACATCAAAATTTATTAAACAATAATTTTAACTATTTTTACACTCCCAAAATTTATTTTGGGAGTGTATTATTTAACAAATACAAAATAAAACACGAATCAACATGAAAACAAATAAAAAATCAATTATTATGAGTAAAAAAACAATTTTAACATTAGCACTTGCTTTTGTAGGTACATTTGCAATGGCACAAAATCAATTTATGACTTGGAGTCACAATGGAGGGCATACACCATCACAGTATTTAACTGTAGATTGTAATGAGCCATTTGAATTTCATAATGTAGGATTTCAAACTCACCCAGTTGCTGAGGGAGGGTTCGGTCCATCAACTGATCCGAATTTTTGGCCATCACAAAATTTAACATTAACTCCTGCTATGGGGGCATCTAATCCTATGATAGTAACTATTCCTACTGCAGGGACTTACAATTTTAAATGTGGATCGAATCCAACTAAACAAGCTTTATGGGGTCAAATTATGGTAACTGGTCCCGGGTGTGAAGGAGCAACTTCAGTTGAAGTAATTGAATCGGATAAATTTACTATTTACCCTAACCCTGCAACTGATGTATTAACTATTGAAGGATTGAATGGTGCTGCTGTGGTGTTTGATGTAAATGGTAAAAAAGTAATGAATGTAATGTCTGGAACTTTTGATATCTCAACTTTATCAAATGGAACTTATATTGTAAAAGCAGAGAGCTTTACAACTAACTTTATTAAAGAATAATCATGAAAAATATTTTAATTTTAGGTGTATTAATTGCTTCTGCAATTGCACAAATTTCGGCACAGACAATTACAACTGAGAGTGGCTGGAAGAATGATTTTAATAGCTACCCAAACAGTTTAAGGGTGGTAATGACAAATGATCCTAGTTGCCCCGGCTGTTTGGAAATGGTAAGCAATCAGATTGCTATTTATGAGAATGTACATGGTTGTGGTTTAAACTCATCTATTCAATACTTTTTTAATTGGACAAAGGTATTTACAACTACAACCTATTCTGATGCCCAAATAAGAGAAGGGCAATTTCAAGATCCAACATTACAAGGAAGGTATCATCATTATTATGATTCTACTCAAGTCATCTCTGATAAAATACAAGATATGCTAGGGTTGGTTGATCCTTCTGGTGCAGGGGGTGTTTATACTGGGTGGCATACCCTACTTTTTTACGAACCAGGTATTACTTGGGGCAATACTATTAATCCTCCTTTTCCTACTTTTTGGATGCACAAATTAGATACAATTTATAATGCCGATCCTTTGCTTTATTACGATTCGGCTACTGTTGCACTTAATTTTAATATTATTGCTTGTGCAGCAACCTCAGTAGATGAAACTTCTGCATTTGATAAATTCTCAATTTTTCCTATACCTTCTGATGGTAAAAATTTAAAGATTAGCATAAATGTAAATGGAAGAAATAATAGGCTTGTAATTGTAGATATAATGGATAGAATTATTTTTGATGAGAAGATAAATTCAGCAACTACTTTTGATTTGCCTGCAAAATTAAATTCTGGCACTTATATTGTTTCTTTTATTGAGGGTAATCATACTATTACATCACGAAAAATTGTAATCACTGAATAATGATAAAGAAATTCATAATCCTATTTTTCTTAGGAACTATTTTGTTGTCATGCGAGAAAGATAAAATTCCTGTGGAACTTGTTGATTATTCTTTAATAAGGGATATCAGTTTTCAGAATGATTTGCAACCCATTTTTGATAAGCAATGTGGTACTCAAGGTTGTCATTCGTATTTTGAAGCAGCCGGAAAGTTAGATTTACAAAAGTATGCTTATCTTGATTTAACTCAAGAAAAGTCGCATGAATTTCCTAATATGTACAGAGTTAAACCTAATAATTTAGATAGCTCAGTACTTATTCAAAAATTAAATAAAAATTCAGCATTTGGAGTAGGTATGCCAGCATCATTAGTAGGGGCTAATATCGTATCTATTCCTTTAACAGGAGACTCTTCTTTAATGATGATTAAAGCTTGGATTATGCAAGGAGCAAAAGAGAATTAACAGATGAAAAGTTTACTTACAATAACCTTTATAGGAACTTTGCTTTTAGGAGAGTGGGTAGCACCAGAATCGGCAAAAGAATTAAAAAATCCTTTTGCACTAGATGATGAAAAAGCAATAAAAAAAGGAGGAAAGATTTTTGGTCAACTTTGTTGGACTTGTCATGGAAAAACAGGAAAAGGAGATGGACCTGCAGGGGTAAACTTACAACCAACACCATCTGATTTTTCTTCTATTAATTTGCAAAAGCAATCAGATGGAGAATTATTTTGGAAAATAACTAACGGCAAAGGGGTAATGCTATCTTATGAAGATTTATTATCTGATAAACAAAGATGGCAATTAGTAAATTTCATCAGAACACTGAAAGAATAATGAAATATATAATTTTAATAATCACAATTTTTAGTAGTACAATTTTGTTCTCGCAATCTAAAGGGCTAAGCAATACATTTAATCATACTACTTTAATTAATGGACAAACAACCGAGATGATGGCAAAAGATTCTTGGGAGTTTAGAATTCAACATAGGTTCGGACAAGTTGGTTTGGACTCTACTCTATATGAAGAATTTTTAGGATTGGATATGCCAGCAAACATTCGTTTTGCTTTTAATTATTATATTTCTGATAGGCTGTATATTGGAATAGGAAGAACAAAGTACAATAAAACTTTTGATTTTGAAGCAAAGTATAAATTGCTTAATCAAACTAATTATGGTTCTATGCCAATATCTTTGGCTATTTACAGTAATCTAACTTATAATTCTTCTGACCAACCAAAAGCAATTGCGCCATCTTTGTTTGCAAATATAGTGGATGGAGATACCATTCCTTTTGAGTACTCTAATGCTCATAGGATAGCTTACAATAGTCAGATAATTATTTCTCGAAAAGTAAATAGTAAATTATCGCTTCAGGTAGCTCATACTATTATTTATAAAAACTTAACAGTTGCAACAGAGGATAACCTAACCGCTATTATGATTGCGAGTGGTAGATATAAGTTTGGCTTGAGAACTTCTGTGCTTTTTGAGTATGCATATAAACTAAACAATGTAATTGATAACCCTTATAATGAACTAGATAATCATTGGTCATTGGGTTATGAATTTGCAACCTCTGGGCATGCTTTTCAGATAGTAATGAGTACTTCTTCTCATTTGGTGGAACAAGATATTTACACCTCAAAACCTGCCGATTTTATAGCAAATAAATTTATTTTAGGATTTAATATAAGACGAACAATATGGAAATAATAAAAAGAAATTTAATTTTAGCAATTGTATTTTTACCAGCATTTTTGCTTGCTCAGAGTTTGAGTATTAGTGGGCCAACTATAGTAAATGGTAACCCAAATACAACAATTACTCAAAAGTACTCTATTACAAATAATACAAATGATACTCTGCATATATTATGCAAAAAAATAATTATTGATACTGCTGCTGGTACAATCAATTATTTTTGTTTGGGTGATGATTGTTATGGAGAGGATGTATATACTGCTTGGGCGGTAGCAACTTTTTTACCTTTCCAAACAAGAGATTCTGTTTTTATTGGCTATTACGCACCTTTTGGCTTAGCTAGTCAGGCCGTAATAAAATATAAGTTTTATCCGTATAATGATTTAACAGATACTACTACAATTACTATTACTTACAATGGAATAATTTCATCAATTAATCAGATGAAAAATAGTTTTTCAGTTTTCCCTAATCCTGTTCAAAATACTTTGTATTTATCTGAATATGTAAATTCAGTTAAGGTTTCTGATTTGAATGGGAAATTAATAATCTCTCAGAAAAATAATGTAAATACTATTGACGTTAGTAGATTAAGTAAAGGAGTTTATTTTATTGATGTAGATGGGGTTAAATCAAAATTTGTAAAATATTAAAATGAAGTTAAAAGAAATATTCAAGGTAGTTTCATCTATTGTTATGGCAGTATTTATATTGACAATTTCAATAGGAATGGATATTTCTAAGATGCAGTGTGATAAAGGAGGTTTGTTGTATTTAGGAAGTGAGATTCCTTCCTGTAGTTTGCAAGAAGAGGTGGTTTGCGAGTCAGAACAAGAAAAAGTAAGTTGCTGTATGATAGAAATTGAAAAGTCTTGTTGCCCTGAAACAGAAGACAAATCTTGTGCAAGTGAAACTAAAAATATTCACTTTGATTTTGAAACTACTGTAAGTATTTCGGATTTTGATTTTGACTTACAATTAGTTTCATTGCAGCTGTTTAGCATTTATAGTGTAATAGTAACAGGAAAATCAAATAAATATATCAGTGGCATACCGCCACCAAAATTACTAAAACCATTTTTACCTCAGATACAATCATTTTTATTATAGGATATTATTCAGAATTATAAACTGATTAATAATGTCATCCTGTGTTAGATTCTGAATTAAATTCAGAATGACAATAAAAAAAATAAAAATGAAAAAAATAGTAATGATTGCAATGGTGCTTATTGCAACTTTAAATTCAAAAGCACAAGAAGAAAAGATAAAAGGAAGAGTAGTAGAGCAACTTCAAGATGGAAGTGAAGTAGGAATTCCTGGAGCAAATGTATATTGGGAAGGCACAACAACAGGTGTTGCTACCAATGCTGAGGGTTATTATTTAATACCTTCCCCTGAATCTTATCCAGCAACTATAATAGTTAGTTTTGTAGGTTATCAAACTTACACACAAGAAATTAAAAAGTGGAGTCATTATCATATTTACTTAAAACCATCAGTGGAACTGGATGAGGTAAATGTAAAAGGTAAAGTAAATACCACTAAATTTTCTACTATTAACCCTATTAATATGCAAACGCTTTCTACTGGAGAGTTGGAAAAAGCGGCTTGTTGTAACCTATCAGAAAGCTTTAGTACGAATGCAACAGTTGATGTTACTTTCACTGATGCAGTTTCAGGGGCTAAGAAAATTCAGATGTTAGGTTTAGATGGTGTTTATACTCAAATAACTCAAGAAAATATTCCTTTAATTAGAGGAATGTCATCATCTTATGGTTTAAGTTATGTTCCTGGTACTTGGATAGAATCCATTCAGATTATAAAGGGTAGTGGCTCTGTAATTAATGGATTTGAATCCTTTGCAGGGCAAATTAACTTAGAGTACTATAAGCCTGCATCTGCACCTAAATTGTATTGGAATGTGTATACTAATTCTGAAGGGAAATTAGAAAATAATTTACTTTTTGCTAAAAAATCAGGTAAATGGCAATCTAACTTATTTACGCATGTTTCTTATTTTGATAAAGATGTGGATAATAGTAATGATGGCTTTTTAGATATGCCAAAAGTAAAGCAATTAAATGCGCTTAACAGATGGCAATATACAGGAAATAAAAACTATCATATTGCATTTACAGCAAGAGGTTTAGTTGAGGATAGAATAGGAGGAACAAAAGAAAATGTAGAGATTCCTTATGTGGTTGATATTCACAATGATTTGATAGAGTTTACTTCAAAAACTGGTGCTGTTCAACCAAGTTCTCCAGGTAAAAGTGCTGGTTTACAAACTTCATTTACAAGGCATTATCAAAAGGCTCAATTTGGAGACAATATCTATGAAGGATTGCAAGAAAGTGCATTTGCTAATTTGTTAAGACAAACCTATATTGGAAATACAGATCATAAGTTAAAATATGGTTTGAGTTCTTATGCTGATAGATTTACTGAAAAATTCACTGGAAAAATTGATGAAGAAATAGATATTGTTAGAGTTGATTTAGTTTCTGGAATTTTTTCAGAATACTCATATAAGTGGGGTGAGAGTTTTGATTTAGTGGCCGGATTACGAGCTGATTATTACAACAAAACTGAGGAGTTTACTTATTTGCCAAGATTGAATATGAAGTACAATCCTAATGAAAATACTGCTATTAGATTTTCAGCTGGTAGAGCTTTTAGAGTGGCAAATATTTTTGTTGAAAATGCTTCATTCTTGGCTTCATCTAGGCATATCTCAGTTGGAGCATTGAACCCTGAATTGGCTTGGAATTATGGTGTAAATCTTACTTACAGCTTTAAATTATTTAGTAGAGAAGGAACTTTTAATGCAGATATGTACAGAACAGAATTTGAGAATCAAGTGGTGGTAGATATTGAAACTCCTGGAGAATTATCCTTCTATAATTTAGATGGAGAATCGTACGCTAATAGTATGCAATTTGATTTGGCTTATGAGGTTTTTGATAGATTTGATGTTAAGATGGCTTATAAAATAAATGATGTTCACTCTACTTTTAATGGAAAAGAGAAAATAGCACCACTTACTCCTAAAAATAGAGCATTACTTAATATGTCATACGCTACTAATTTTGATAAATGGGTATTTGATGTAACTGCAAATTATGTAGGAGAGAGCAGAATTCCGGCACATGAAATTGAAGAAGGTTCTAGTGTTGTTAAGGGTTCATCAGATCCGTTTTACCTTATTAATGCACAAATTACAAAGAAATTCCGTAAGTTTGATGTGTATATGGGGGGTGAGAATTTATTGAGTTATATGCAAGAAAATCCTATAATTGATGCTGCTAACCCTAATTCTGATGTATTTGATGCATCATTAATTTACGCGCCAGTTATGGGTAGAGTAATCTATGCAGGATTTAGATATAAAATGAAATAATAATTTAAAAAATAATAAAATGAAGAAAATAATTATTGCCTTATTTAGTATTTTAACAATAAATGCTTGGGCACAAAAAGAAACTGTTCAAATAAAAACTACTGCACAATGTGATATGTGTAAAGAAAGAATTGAAGAAGAAATGCAATTTACAAAAGGAATTACAGCTGTTAATTTAGATGTTGAAAGTCAAATATTAACAGTAACTTTTAAAACTAAAAAGAACTCAGTTGAAAATATTAGAAAGATAATTTCTAGCATTGGATATGATGCTGATGATGTGAAAGCTGATAGGAAAGCCCATGACAACTTGCCTAACTGTTGTCAAAATCCTGAACTTACTGGTTCGGATAAAAAAGTAGTACATCCTCAGAAAGATTAAAAAAAAGGAGAGCGAAACGCTCTCCTTTTTTTTACATTAATTTATTTAGGATATCAATTGCTGATTCCTATAATACATCAACTTTAATTCTACTCCATACTTTAGATAATAAATAAGCAGAGATTAAAGCGGTTAAAGTCAGTATTGTCCCTAATTGCAAGTTGCCGTAAATAAAATATCCTGTTGCAAAAAGTAAGCAGTAAATCATAAGCAAAGCCAAAAGCATTGCCAATATTCCTGAAGGAACTGACCAATCTGACTTTTCAATTTTCTCATTACCAACTACCGCTTTCCAACCCGGCCCACCAGGAGTAGTTTTTTTATAAAAACTAAGCAGCACTTCTTTCTCCTCAGCAGGAGTTATAAAAGTAACCATAAGCCAAACCACAGTAGTAATCAGCACTACCATTGGGAATTTCATGTACTCTGGTATCAAAGCAGCCTCTCCAAATAATAAAGATGAAATAACTTTCATATTGAATAATACTGAAACAATTCCTGAAACAAAAATGGCTGAGATTTCACTCCAAGCATTTATTCTCCACCAAAACCATCTTAGGATAAATATAAGTCCTGTTCCTGCACCAAACATCAATATAAAATCAAACAATTGCAAAGCGTTTGTGAGCAATAGAGCTAAAATAGCAGAGGACACAAACAGAATAACAGTTGCTAAACGCCCTACATTTACCTTTTGTTTTTCAGTAGCAGAAGGATTAATTTGTTGGGTATAAAAATCATTCACTATATAAGATGCACCCCAATTAAGATGTGTAGAAATAGTAGACATATAAGCTGCAATTAAAGAAGCCAAAACTAAGCCCAACAAACCAGTTGGCAATTTGGTAAGCATAGCTGAATATGCCAAATCATGCCCTAATTTATCCTCACTAACTGCAGGAAAAGCATCTTGAATACTTGCAATATCAGGGAAAACAACCAATGATGCTAAAGCCACCAAAATCCAAGGCCAAGGGCGTAAAGCATAATGCATTATATTAAAAAAGAAAGTTGCACCAATTGCATGGTTTTCATCTTTTGCAGCTAACATTCTTTGTGCAATATAACCTCCTCCACCTGGTTCAGCTCCAGGATACCAAGCACTCCACCACTGCACAGCAAGAGGAATAATTAAGAGCATAATTAATTGTTCTGTATTGCTAAAATCAGGCAACATAGAGATTTTACCTGCCACATTAGGATGACTAATTAATGCTTGTACTCCACCAATTTCAGGCATATTTACTAAATAATAAGCCGCACCAATTGAGCCTGCCATAGCTACAAAAAAGAGGAGAAAATCAGTATACACCACACCTTTAAAACCTCCTAAAGTACTAAATATAACAGTGATTGTTCCTGCAATTGCAATTGTCTCAAAAGCAGTAAGTCCTAACATTACTTGTCCTATTTTTATTGCAGCTAAGGAAATTCCTCCCATAGCCAATACATTAAAAATAACTCCTAAATAAAGCGCTCTAAATCCTCTAAGAAATTTTGCAGGTTTCCCTGAGTACCTGAGCTCATAAAATTCTATATCAGTATTTACATTGGATTTTCTCCAGAGTTTTGCATAAACAAAAACGGTTAATAATCCTGTCAACAAGAAAACCCACCATACCCAATTTCCTGCAACCCCATTATTCCTGACAATATCCGTTACTAAATTAGGAGTATCGGTTGAAAATGTAGTTGCCACCATAGAAAGTCCTAAAAGCCACCAAGGCATATTTCTTCCAGAAAGAAAAAATTCAGAAGCGTTTTCTCCTGATTTTCTGGAAACAACAAGCCCAATTAGTAAAGTTAAAAGTAAAAAAGACATGATAATAATCCAGTCGAGATTTGCGATATCCATAAGCGAAAATAATTTGAACAAATCTAAGGAAATCTTTTAGGTAATAAGCATTACATTTGCCGAATGAAAGATGATAATTTTTACATGCTTGCCAAAACTATGTTTGGCTTAGAAGAAATATTGGCTGAAGAGCTTAGAAAATTAGGCGCACAGAATGTGAAACCTATGAACCGAGCCGTAAGTTTTAAAGGAGATAAAGGATTTATGTATAAAGCAAACCTTAACTTAAGGACTGCTTTAAGAATACTAAAACCTATTGCCCACTTCCAAGCACATGATGAAAAAGAACTCTATCGTAAATTATGTGAAATAGATTGGACTGAATTTTTTGGTTTAGATGCTACTTTTGCTACTCACGCCACAACACATTCTGAGGTTTTCACCCATAGTAAATATGCCTCATTAGTAATGAAAGATGCAATTGCAGATACCTTCAGAAAGAAATTTGATAAGCGCCCAGATGTTGACCCTGAAATGCCAGATGTAAGCATTAACTTACATATTGCAAAACACACTTGTACTGTTTCACTTGATAGTTCAGGAGATTCATTACACAAAAGAGGTTATAAATCGGATGCTGTAATTGCTCCTATGAATGAAGTGTTAGCTGCAGGATTAATTTTATTAAGTGATTGGAATATGATTTCTAATTTTCATGACCCAATGTGTGGAAGTGGAACCTTATTAATTGAAGCTGCCCTTATCGCACATAATATTCCTGCTAATATTTTCCGTGAACGATTTGGGTTTGAAGGTTGGAATGATTTTGATGAGGAACTTTGGGAGAAAATAAAAGAAATATCTTTAGAAAAAGAAACGCATTATTACGGAAAAATTTCTGGAAGTGATAATTTCCAAAAAGCAGTACGCATTAGCCGAGAAAACATTGACAATGCCTTAATGTATGACAATATAAAAGTAACAAAATCTGACTTTTTTGAAACTGAAGTAGAGCCCGGAACTTTTGTACTATTTAACCCTCCTTATGGAGAAAGAATAGATTTAGGTGTAAATGACTTTTATGAAAAAGTAGGAACTACCTTAAAACATAAATATGAGGGGTGCAGCATATGGATTATATCTTCAGACATTGAGAACATGAAATTTATTGGACTAAGGCCATCACGAAAAATTAGAGTAATGAACGGTAAGTTAGATTGTAGTTTCCGTAAGTTTGAAGTATATGAAGGAAGTAAAAAGGCTAAAAAGGCAAAAAAACAATAATAAAAAAGCCCGCAATTGCGGGCTTCTCTTTGCTATTATCTGTTATAATTACTCTGTAAGAGTTTTGGCTTTTTCAATTGATATTTGCTTACCATCTAAAAGTGCCTTAACAAAAGCATCATCAATTCCTGCTTTTTGCACTTCTTGCAATCTTGTATTAGCAGCATCATAATTATTAAAAGTTCCAGCATTGTATCGGTATAATTTGGAGTCATTGATTTTCTCTTTTACAACCTCTCCAATTTTTGACATTTTTGCTAACACATTAGCTGGTACACTTTCTTTATAAACTCCTATTTGAACTACAAATTCTACATTAGGTTTTGCTTCTTTTTTCTCCACTTTTGGAGTTGCTGCTTTAGAGGTGTTTCTTTTAGGTAATTTTCCGTTTGTTGCCCTTAATGCAGCATACAAACCAATCTTTTCCCCATCTTTAAATGCTACAACAAAAGAACCATCAAACCCTCTAAGAAGCATATCATTCTGATGCTGAACAGCATCTTTATAAGAAGTGAATGAACCAGTATAGTACCTAGTAAATCCATCATTAGAAGTAAATGGAATCACATTTGGTACTCCCTTGAAAATGTCTTTAGAAAGGGCTACTTTATAAGCTCCAATCTGAACACGGAAAGTAATTTTCCCAACAGTACTTTTCACTTCCTTCTTTGGCTCTTGTTTCTCTTGCTTTAAAACTACATTAGTAGTATCTTCAGTAGCAGCATTTTTCTCAACCTTTTCTTCCTCTTTTTCTACTTCTTCTTTTTTCGGAGTTTCTACTGGAACAGGAGGCGCAGGACTATAAAGAGTAACCACTCCATCTTCTACCTCTACAATCTCAGTATTATCCATTCCTTCATTTATTTCTAATTGGGTTTGACGATTAATTGCCTCATCAAAAGTTGCATAAGAGCCAACAGAGTAAACAACCATTCCATCATTTTGTAATAAGCTTTCCAAATCATCAAAACTTAAAAATTTATTAATCACATTTGCGGGAACATCATCTCTATACTCTCCTAACATTATTGCTAACCGTTTGCCTTGTATTTTAGTATCTATTGAAGGAATATCATTTGCAATATTAAAAGCATTTGCTTTCGCAATTAAGTATTCATTAATTGATTTAAAATCATCTTTTGAAATTTCATTCTCGTTATACACATTAGCATATTCCCTACTTGCTGCATTGAATTTACTATACATACTTTTGGATTGATCATCAGTAAGTTGCACTCCTTTTTCATTCACAATAGCACCTCTTGGTGTGTGAGCCTCCTCATCTATATAATTTGGAATACCATCTTTATCATCATCAAGAGGGCAACCATTTGCATCTACTTTTACTCCCTCTGGAGTCTCAGGGCAATAATCATCAATATCAGGAACTAAATCGCCATCAGAATCTTCCACATCCATAGCTTTGAAATTCACCTCAGCATAAAAACTTTGATCAGAATAAGCTTTTGGTTTTCTTGGTTTTGGTGTAAATAAATCAAAATGAACAGTAAAGGTAGTAACTAAAAATTTATCTCCTCCACCCTCTTCAACATTATCAATCAAATCAGAAAAAGAGTAATGGTAACGTAAGCCCATATCTAGACCTATTCTTTCAGAAACATCAAGCATTACTCCAATTCCCATTGGGATAGCAATAGTAGTTTCCGTTATTTGATTTTCTGTTTTGAAATTCAAAAGCTCAGCCCCTAAGGATAAAAAAGGAGTAAGTTTTGATTGCTTAGAAATTTGATGGAAATTATATCTTAACCCTAATCCTGCTGTTTTTACATCTGATCTAAATGAAGTATTAGTTACATCATCTGTTTCATTTAAACTTCCATTTCCCAATAGAAAAGTTAAGTCCAAATTATCGGTCATATTCATTTTTACGCCAAAATGATAACCCTGATTCCCCATTAAAAAGTTCTTTTTTGGACCTTCAATATCTCCTTTAAAAAGATAAGATCCTGTGCCAAAAGAGAGCATTGGTTGAAAGGGGGCTTTGGGTTGATCATCATAATATCCATCTTGAGCTATAACATTTACACTGCTTAAGATAAGTGTGGCTACAAATAGCCGGAAAAGTATTTTCTTCATTATTCGTTTTTTTTACAGTCCGTAAAAATACTAAAAAAATCAAAAGAAATAAGGCAAACTAGAAATTAGGTTTTAAAGTATATTTGTTATAAAACTTATCTATGATAGCAACTGCATCTTCAGGAGTATTAACAATACTAAACAAATCCAAATCTTTTAGGCTAATATTTTTTTCTACACCAAGCATAGTTTCCTTTATCCAGTCCATCAGTCCTTCCCAATAAATTTCACCAACTAATACAATAGGAAATCTACCTATTTTTCCAGTTTGTATAAGGGTAATTGCCTCAAATAATTCGTCTAAAGTACCTACACCGCCAGGCAAAACAATAAACCCTTGTGCATATTTTACAAACATTACTTTTCTAACAAAGAAATAATCAAAATTCAAAATTTTATCATTATCAATAAATTCATTATGTGATTGTTCGAATGGGAGTTCAATATTTAAGCCAACTGATTTTCCAGATCCTCTTTTTGCTCCTTTATTAGCCGCTTCCATTATTCCTGGTCCACCGCCTGTAATTACTCCATATCCTTTTTGGGTTAAAATGTAGGCAATTTCTTCTGCTTGTTTGTAATATTTATTATCTGATTTTGTTCTTGCCGAACCAAATACAGAAACACAAGGCCCTATTTTTGACATGGTTTCAAAGCCCTCAACAAATTCTGACATAATTTTAAAAATTTGCCAAGAATCGGATGTTTTTATAGCATTCCAATTTTTCTCTTTAAAAGCTCTTCTTATTTTTTTCTCTTGTTTATTCATTTTATTTTTTTTCAATTATAACAAATGTTGATTTTATTCTAATTCTTTTTTCAAATACTCTCCTGTAAAACTCTCCTTGCATTTTACGATTTCTTCTGGTGTTCCGTTACAAATAATCTCCCCTCCTTTTCCGCCTCCTTCTGGTCCCATATCAATGATATAATCTGCTGCTTTTAGCACATCCATATTGTGCTCAATAATTAATACAGTATTTCCTTTATTTACCAATTTCTGAACTACATCCAAAAACACCTTTACATCATGGAAATGCAAGCCAGTAGTTGGTTCATCTAAAATATAAAAGGTTTTGCCGGTATTCTTTTTTGAAAGCTCTGCTGAGAGTTTTATCCTTTGTGCTTCCCCGCCTGAAAGTGTTGTAGATGATTGTCCTAAGGAAATATAGCCCAAACCCACATCTTGCAGTGTTTTTATTTTTCGATAAATAGCAGGTATGGACTTAAAAAACTCTACCGATTGGTTAATGGTCATACTCAACACATCCGCAATTGATTTTCCTTTGTATCTAACTTCCAAAGTTTCACGATTATACCGCTTTCCATTACAAAGCTCACAATGCACCAACACATCAGGCAAGAAATTCATTTCAATGGTTTTCAGTCCTGCTCCTTCACAGTTTTCGCACCTTCCTCCTTTTACATTAAAGGAATATCGCCCCACTTTATATCCTCTTATTTTTGATTCTGGCAAATTGGCATATAAATTTCTGATATGGGAAAATACGCCAGTATATGTTGCCGGATTCGATCTTGGCGTTCTGCCAATTGGAGACTGGTCCACCTCAATTACTTTGTCAATATTTTCTACGCCTTTTATTTTTTTATAAGGCAAAGATTTTTTCACGCCTCTATAAAAATATTTATTCAAAATTGGATAAAGCGTTTCGTTAATAAGAGTAGATTTCCCACTTCCAGAAACACCAGTAACGCAAACAAATACGCCTAATGGAATTTCTAAATCTACTGATTTCAGATTATGTCCTTTCGCCCCAAATAATTGTAAAGTTTTTCCATTTTTTTTTCTTCTTTTTGGTACTTCAATTTTCAACTTATTTTTTAAGTATTTAGCTGTCAAATTTTTGTTTTTCAAAATCTGTTTTAGACTCCCTTTTGCTACCACCTCTCCCCCATGAATTCCAGCATTCGGACCTAAATCGACAATAAAATCGGCAGATTCAATCATGTCTTTATCATGCTCTACTACAATTACTGAATTGCCAATATCTCGTAAGTTTTTTAAGGAATTGATTAGCTTTTGATTATCCTTTTGATGCAAGCCAATGCTTGGTTCATCTAAAATATAAAGCACATTAGTAAGTTGAGCCCCAATTTGAGTAGCAAGGCGAATGCGTTGTGCTTCCCCACCAGAAAGAGATTTAGAACTTCTGTTTAATGAAAGGTAAGAAAGACCAACATCTAAAATAAATTGCACTCTTTTCTTTAATTCCTTAATAATGTGCTTGGTAATAATCTTTTGGTTTTTATTTAGTTGCTGTTCAATAGTATCGAGCCAAAGAGAAAAAGCGGATATATCCATTGCAGTTAGTTGATGAATTTGTTTATCTCCTATTCTAAAGTGCATAGATTCTTTATTCAAACGACTACCCTCACATTCTGTACAGCTATACTCTGACATATAATTATTAGCCCATCTTTCAATAGATTTTACATAGCTGAGTTTTGCTTGCTCTTTTATAAAATTAAAGATGCCATCAAAATGTAATTTGTAAATTTTTGATACGCCAACGCTTTTTAACTTTACACTAAAAGTGCCTGTCTCACCATAAAAAATAGCATGCATCCCAGCTTTACTTATTTTTGAGATTGGCGTATTTAAAGTAAAACTGTACTTCTTTCCTATTACTGCCAATTGCTTTGTTATCCAATCTGATTTTCTGTTGGCTATGGGTGCAATTGCACCTTGATTTATGCTTTTGGTTTTGTCTGGGATTATTTTTTGCGCATCTACTTCTTTTAAGATTCCTATTCCGTTACAATGCTTGCATGCCCCCTTTGGCGAATTAAAAGAAAATGAATTCGGCTCAGGATTTTTATATGCTATTCCTGTTGTTGGGCACATCAAATCTCTACTAAAATATCTTGGAATATTCGCTTGCTTTTCCAAAACCATCATTACCCCATCTCCATCTTTTAGGGCTTGTATCAAGGAAGAAAGAATTCTTTTCTTGTTATCCTGATTTACTTTTACCCTGTCGATTACTATCTCAATATCATGGGTTTTGTACCTGTCTAATTTTAGTCCAGGGGTAATTTCAATCATCTGCCCATCCACCCTTATTCTAATAAATCCTTTTCGTAAAATTTGTGCAAATAACTCCCTATAATGTCCTTTTCTTGCCTTTATAATGGGCGCTAAAATACTTATAGATTTACCTTTAAATTCTTTCAGGATAAGTTGCAAAATTTGCTTATCGGTATATTTTACCATTTTCTCCCCCGTATTATAGGAATAAGCAATTCCTGCTCTAGCATAAAGCAAACGCATATAATCGTAAATCTCTGTAATAGTGCCCACTGTTGATCTCGGGTTTTTACTTGTCGTTTTCTGTTCAATTGATACTACTGGGCTGAGTCCTGTAATTTTATCCACATCTGGGCGTTCCATATTTCCTAAAAACTGCCGGGCATAAGCATTAAAGGTTTCCAAATACCGTCTTTGCCCTTCTGCATGAATGGTATCAAAAGCCAATGAAGATTTTCCACTTCCACTAAGTCCTGTAAAAACGACTAATTTGTTTCTTGGAATTTTTAAATCAATATCTTTTAAATTATGAACCCTAGCACCATAAATACAAATCATTTCTTGCTTCTCCATTTTTATTGCTGCTGAATTTCAGGGGTTTGAAAATCATCAAAAACTAAAATAGAATCATCTATTGGGATTTTCAACTTGTATTTTCTTTTGGATTTATCAGGTAAAGAAGTGCTTCTAAGCCAAGGATTAAATTGTTTTAATAATTTATAATTTGTGCCCTGAAGTTTTGCAAACTCACTTAAATCATCAATAGTAGAACTTACTTCTACTTCTTTATATTTTGGCATAGAATACAAATCTTTTTCCCTTAGTATAAAGCCATACTTTTTGGGATTTTCCAAAATTTCTTTCACGGCAATTACTCTAAAAATATATCTTGAAGTTTCCGTATTCAAATGCAAATTATAATAGTTATTCGTACTCTGTTTTTCTATCAATCGTTTAACCCCATTTTGCCCTTTATTATATGAGGCTGCTGCCATAGTCCAACTGCCAAATTTATCAAAAGCTTCTTGTAAATACTCACAAGCAGCTTGGGTGGATTTCTCTAAATTATATCGCTCGTCAATAGCCAAGTTTACTTCCAAACCATATTCTTTTGCAGTACCACTTAATATTTGCCAAAACCCTGCTGCTTTAGAAGGAGAAACTACATTTTCTAATCCACTTTCAATTACTGCTAAATACTTAAAATCATCAGGAATGTTATTGGCTTTCAAAATGGGCTCAATAATTGGAAAATATTTATTTGCCCTTTTCAAATACAAGATGGTGTTGGATTGCCAGTAAATATTTTTCAAAAGTTCCTTATCCATTCTTTCCCAAATATCAGCAGAATTCAAATTCACTTTTTCATTACAAAATGAAAGATTTTCTGGTTTATTGATGGAAAATATATTATACTTATCGTTAAATTGTTTTTGATGTAATTTGTCCTCTGATAATTTTTTGGTAGGATAAGAAAACAACAGAAAAAAGAAAGATAAAATAGCAAGAATGGGAAAAAAAGAATTGGAATTTTTCATGTTTAAAATTTTGTATTTAATTCTAAAAAGCTTGGCGATAAGGCATCTTTTTCTGAAACTATTGGATTATCCACTGCCCAATTTATATTCAAATCTTTATCGTTCCAAACTATAGAGCCCTCTGATTGTTTATTGTAAACTCCCGTACATTTATAAGTGAAGATAGTATCATCTTCCAAACTAACAAATCCATGAGCAAAACCTGGTGGAATCCAGAATATTGTTTTGTTTTCTTCACTTAACACAATTGAAAAATGCTTACCATAAGTAGGAGAATTTTCTCTTATATCAACTGCCACATCCATTACTGCACCTTTTATTACGCTTACTAACTTCCCTTGAGCAAAAGGAGAATTCTGAAAATGCAAGCCCCTTAAAACCCCTTTTGCTGAAAGCGACTGATTATCCTGCACAAAATTTAAATCCAATCCTTCATTCTCGAAAGCTATTTTGCTCCAACTTTCAAAAAAATAACCTCTATCATCTGCAAATATTTTGGGTTTTATTACTAGCAATCCTTTTATTGGCGTCTTTGTTGTTTCCATTTATTATTTTTTAGATTTCTAAAAAGACAAATATAAAAAAATAGATACTGTTTTTTGAATTTGGTCAACTAATATTTTTAGTTTTGCAAACAAAAAAAATATCATGAGAAAAACCAATTTATTAATCGTAAGTATTGCAGTAATTTTCAGTTCGTGTACTAATAATGCATCTTACAAAACACCAGAAACAGAAATGGAAAAAGTTAGTTACAGTTTAGGAGTGAATATGGCTTCAAGCGTAAAAGCCCAAGGGTTAGATACTATTGATGCTAGTTCAGTTGCAAAAGCATTTAATGATGTATTTGAAGGAAATGATTTAGATATTTCAGAAGAAGAAAGTATGCAAATTTTGCAAGAGTTTTTCGGGAAATTAGCTGCTGAAAAAAGTACTAAACTAAATGAAGCAGGAGCTGCTTATTTAGCTGAAAATGGAGCAAAAGAAGGGGTAACAACTACTGAAAGCGGTTTACAATATGAAGTTATTACTTCAGGAGATGGAGCAACCCCTACTACTACTGACCAAGTAAGTGTACACTACCATGGGATGCTAACTGACGGAACTGTTTTTGATAGCTCTGTTGATAGAGGGCAACCAGCAACATTTGGAGTAACACAAGTTATTAAAGGCTGGACTGAAGCACTACAACTAATGAGTGTAGGTGACAAATGGAAATTAACTATTCCTGCTAACTTAGCTTATGGCGACCAAGGTGCTGGAGGAATGATTGGACCTGGGGCTACATTAGTTTTTGAAGTGGAACTTCTAGGAATTAACAACTAATTAGTAGTAATCATATTATTAAAGAGAAGCCGAGTAAATGCTCGGCTTTTTTTATAGTACTATTTTTAGAAAAAATTAAATCCAAAAGCTAAATACCCATATATTTCCTATCTTAGCCGAATGAAAAAAACAATACTACTACTGCTTTCCCTTAGCTTTATTCTTGTCTCTTGCACTAGCAAAAAAGGATGCCAAAAAGGCCCAAGAATAAAAACACAAATGGGAACGATAAAAAAACATTAATAATGAAAAATATATTAATTCTATTACTTTGCTTACCCCTTTTTTCGCAAGCGCAAAGCTGGAAAGATTTAAAAAAAGCTGCTGAAAAAGTAAATACAGAGCTGATCACGAAAAGTCCTTTTTCGGAAAAAGATGCTGCTAATGCCCTAAAAGAAGTGCTAAACAAAGGAACAGAAAAAGGGGTAAAAGTACTATCAATAAAAGATGGTTATTTTAAAAACCCTAAAGTAAAGATTCCTTTTCCAAGAAATGCAACAAAAGTTGCGGATAAATTAAAACAATTAGGAATGCAAAAGCAAGTAGATGAAGTAGTGCTAAGCATTAATAGAGCAGCAGAGGATGCAGCCAATTCTGCAAAACCAATATTTGTAGATGCCATTAAAAAAATGAGTATTAAAGATGCTATTGGTATTGTAAAAGGAAAAAATACTGCTGGAACTGATTACCTAAATAAAAATACAAATGTTGCACTTGTAAGTGCTTTCAAACCCATAATAAAAACTTCTTTAGAAAAGGTAAACGCAACAAAACATTGGGAAAACATAATGAATACTTATAACAAAATCCCATTTGTAGAAAAAGTAAATCCTGAACTAGAGACTTATGTTACCGAGAAAGCAATAAATGGATTATTTTTTATTCTAGCCCAAGAAGAAATTGCTATTAGAGAAAATCCAAAAGAAAGAACTTCTGCATTACTTAAAAAAGTATTTGGCAACTAAATAGTTTGCAAAAAATTAAGCAATTTTCTTGTAGCAATTCCTCTATGACTAATTATTCCTTTCTCTTGTTTTGTCATTTGGGCAAAAGTAGTGTCAAATCCTTTTGGTAAGAAAATAGGGTCGTATCCAAAACCTTTCTCACCTATCTTTTCTTTTATTATTTCTCCTTTACACTCTCCTTCAAAAAGGTATTTTTCTCCATCAATTATTAGTGCAATTACTGTGCGGAATTTTGCTTTTCTATTGTTTTTCCCTTCTAAATTCTGAAGAACTTTTTGCATATTTTCCTCAGAATTACAATCCTCTCCTGCATAACGAGCAGAATAAACTCCCGGCTCATTATTTAAAGCATTCACTTCCAGTCCGGTATCATCTGCAAAGCAGTTATAGCCGTAATTATCAAAAACAAATTCTGCTTTTTGCATGGCGTTCCCCTCTAAAGTAGTTTGTGTTTCTGGAAGTTCCTTATTACAATTAATATCTTTCAAACTCAAAATCTCAATTTTAAAGGGTATCAAGCTCTTTATTTCAGCTATTTTATTCGGATTATTGGTGGCAAAAACTAATTTCATTTGTAAATCATTTAAGTGCCGAAATTAAAATTTTATTCTTTCTATTTTTAAATAAAGTAGTAAATTTGCATTTTCATGAAAAAATTATTATTTATTTTCTTTATTCTGATTAGTATTTTTTCTTTTTCGCAAGAAAAAAGAAATTGTGGCACTAATGATAGATTGGAATTTTACAGAAAATCTCATCCAGAAAGTATTGCAAAATCAAATGATTTTGAGCAGAAAATTCAACAATGGATAAAAGAAAATGCTAATACAAAAACTTCTGCAATTACTATTCCTGTAGTAGTGCATGTGGTTTATAAAAATAATTCTGAGAATATCTCAGATGCTCAAATTCAAAGTCAAATTGATGTGCTAAATGAAGATTTTAGAAGATTAAATCAAGATGCTAACAACACACCATTTGATTTTTTGCCTTTTGCTGCCGATATGCAAATTGAGTTTTGTTTAGCAAAAAGATATTTGGGCGTGCCAACTACTGGCATTGTTCGCAAACAAACTAATCTACCAGAATTCCCTCTTTATTCTGATAGTATTTTCTTTACAAATTACGGAGGAAGTAGCGCTTGGAACACAAGTAGATATCTAAATATTTGGGTATGTGATATTGCTGGAAGCGTTTTGGGTTGGGCACAATTTCCTGGTAGCGGTAATTCTCAAACTGATGGAATAGTTGTTGATTATCAAAAGTTTGGAACAATTGGAACTGTAAGTCAACCATACCATAAAGGAAGAACAACAACCCATGAAGTAGGACATTGGCTCAGCTTGTTTCATGTTTGGGGCGACAACAGTTGTGGTGATGATTTTGTTTCGGACACACCAGAGCAAGAACAAGCAAATTATGGCTGCCAAATTCATCCGCAACCATCTTGCACTAATAGTGGCGATATGTTCATGAACTTTATGGATTACTCTGATGATGCTTGCATGAATATTTTTACGCAAGGGCAAAAACTAAGAGTAATGGCACTGTTAAACACTTCTCGTTCTGGACTTATTTCCTCTGATGGCTGCCAGCCATTTACTATACCAAATTCAGATGCTGGAATATCTTCAATTATAAATCCTAATTCTCAAGATGTAGAATGTGCAAGTCCTGTTTACCCAAAAGTAGTGATTAAAAATTATGGCATTGATACGCTTTTTGTTGCAACTATAAAATATTCTGTTGATGCTGGAGCAGAGCAATTTCAAGTATGGAATGGAGCACTTGCTCAAAACCAAACTGACACTATACAATTGGCTGGAATTCCTGCAAGTGGCAGCTCTCATACTTTTTTGGCAAGCACAATAAATCCTAATAACTCCACTGATATCAATACGCAAAACGATCAGGAATCTGTTGGATTTTCTACTCAATACGGAAATAAAATTAACTTAAAATTAGTTACCGATAATTATGGGTGGGAAACTTCTTGGATACTTTTAGATGATAACTTAAATATTATTTCTCAGGGAGATAGTTTGCAAAGTAATACGCTTTATCAAAAAGATTTTTGCTTGGAAGATGGATGCTATTCCTTTATAATTTATGATAGTTATGGAGATGGGTTTTGCTGTGATTTTGGCAATGGATTTTATACTCTGAAAAAAGAAATCGATAATACTATTTTAGCAAGTAGTTCGCCATTTACGTTTTCTGATACTGCACATTTTTGCTTTTATGCTCTAAGTACAAATGAAATATTAGAAGAAATGCTTATTTTTCCAAATCCTACAACTGGAATTCTGTATATAAATTATACCGAAAGTGCCAAAATTAAAATATCAAATACATTAGGAAAAGTTGTGTTTGAGCAGAATACTGTGCAAAATATAAGTATTGATTTATCTCATTTACCCAATGGCATTTACTTTTTATCGGCCAATACGGAGACTAATTTTTATTTACAAAAATTAATTATTAGCAAATAGATGTCCTTTTCTAATATGATATAAATCATATTAAAGTTTTTAATTTTAAAGTAATTTTGCTAAAAAAAATGAAAAATTTAGTTATTATTATTTTAGCAACAATCTTCATCTTTTCGTGTAAATATGAAGATGCTCTAACTCCTGAGCCATACACTCCTACCCCTTATTTTTTAGCAACACCACAGGATTTTCCTGATATGAAATTTGAGGAAGACAATCCCCTTACAGAAGAAGGAATCGCTTTAGGTGAAAAGCTTTATTTTGATAACATCTTATCTACTAACGGAAATTCTTGTTCTTCCTGCCATTATCAAGAGTTTGCCTACTCCTCTCCTTCAATTGGGCCAACAGGAAATAATATAATGCCTCATTTTAACTTAGGATGGAAAAAACATTTCGGTTGGGCTGGTGGAGAAAAGGTTTTAGAATTGGTAGATTTAGGTGATTTGGAAGATGGAAATCCATTTTTAAATATAGCTGGTGTAATGGGTCAAAACGATTCCATTCTTTCTCGATTTAAAAAACATCCTGTTTATAAAGAAATGTTCAGAAAAGCTTTTAATGTGGATATTGTGAATGTAGATATTGACACAAGAAAAAAGCATATCAGCAATGCTCTTGCTCAGTTTATGCGAACTCTTGTTTCTGCAAATTCCAAATACGATAAATACTTGAGAAATGAATTGCAACTTACTACTTCCCAGCTAAATGGGTTTGTGATTTTCAATACCGAAAAAGGGGATTGCTTTCACTGCCATAGTACCGCAATGTTTACTGACCATTTATTTCATAACAATGGTATTTCATCTGATTTTTTAGGAGTTGATAAAGGAAGGTATTTAGTTACTAATAATACGGAGGATATGGGAAAATTCTATACTCCAAGTTTGCGAAATATTGAATTCACCTCTCCATATATGCATGATGGTAGATTTGAAACTCTGGAAGAAGTAATTGAACATTATAATTCTGGTGGACATTATTCTACTACTATTGACCCTCTGATGAAAAAAGTTGGCATTGGCCTGCAGCTTACCGAACAAGAAAAACAAGATCTTATTGCTTTCTTAATAACTTTATCAGATACAGAATTTCTAACTAACTAATTTTTTTTAATTCAAAAAAAGAAAATATTTTATTTAGATTTGCGTTCTTAAATTTTATCACTAAATAACTTCCTTTTATAATGAACAAAAAAATATTTTTATCTCTAATAGTAGGTTGTGCTTTTATTAATTTAAATGCACAAGAAAATAATATTAAAAAATGTTTAACAACCCCTTTAATGGAGCAAGAATTAAAAGCAAATCCACAATACAAAAGTATAGTTGAAAATTATTTTAACGGATTGGAGGAGTGGGTAAAAAACAATCCAAAGACAAATGCTGTTATTACGATTCCTGTGGTGGTGCATGTAGTGCATAAGGCAAGTCATAATTTAGGTATTGGCACTAATATTCCACAAATACAAATTGATGATGCAATAAGAATATTGAATGAAGATTTTCGGAAAATGAATCCAGAATTTCCAAACCCGCCAAGAAATACATTTTTGAGCTATGCGGGTGATACCCAATTAGAATTCTGCTTAGCAACTACTGATCCAAATGGGAATACTACAACTGGAGTAACTAGAACAGCAACTTCAAAAACAAGTTTTGATGCAGATGATAATACCGATTCTAATGCCATGAAAAGAACTGCAACTGATGGAAAAGATGGTTGGGATGCCTTGAAATATTTGAATATTTGGGTATGTAATTTGACAAATTCTGGGGGCGGACAAACTCTTGGCTATGCCTATTTACCAGGGCAACAATCACAATCATGGACTGCTTGGAAAGATGGTTTGGTGGTAGATTACTCCTACTTTGGAACAGTAGGAAATGCAGCCAACTCTTCTCAAAATGATGGTAGAACAGCAACCCATGAAATTGGACATTACTTAGGACTTCTTCATACTTTCTGTGAACAAACAGATGCACAAGGAAATACCATTTGCTGTGATAATGACAATACTTCATACGGAGGTTTTGTAGATGACACTCCTGCACAAGAAGATATTTATTGGGGATTGGTAAGTACAGGAACAAATAACAATACATGTAACGACACCCAATTTTCAAATGCATTTACTTCTAATGTGCTAGATATGGACGAAAATTTTATGGCTTATTCCTTCACAACTTGGATGTTTTCTCACAAGCAAATAAATGTAATGGACTACACCATGAACGCATCTACTGGACAAGGAGGAAGAGCCTCTTTAAAAACATCCAATGGATGTATGATTACTGGAATAAATGAATTGTTACACAATAATTTAATAAGTGTTTATCCTAACCCTACAAGTAGTATGGTAAATTTCAAATTTGCTATGAATATTAAAGTAAAATCTATTAGTATTCAAAATGTTTTGGGTGAAGAAATATTTACTACTACAAATATTCAAAATGACATTTTCTCTCTAGATTTATCTGATTTTCCGAAAGGAATTTACTTTTCTATAATTGACACTGACAAAGGTAGAAGCACTGAGAAAATTCTGCTCTCCAAATGATGAAAACATCTTGTATATCTAGAGAATTACTTCCAAAAGATTTGATAAGTATTGTTAAAAAAGTAGAAAATCAGCAAAGAATCTCTGATAAAGAAGCTTTAACACTTTTTAAGAAATCCTCTCTCTCACTACTTGGAACTTTAGCCAACCAAATAAGGGAACGGCTGCACGGAAATAAAACTTATTTCAACAAAAACATACATATTGAACCGACTAATATTTGTGTTTTCGATTGTAAATTTTGTTCTTATTCTCGCCTTTTAAGTAAAAAACAAGAGGCATGGGAATACTCAGAAAAGCAAATGCTTGAAATCTTAAAAAATGCACCAAAAGACATTACAGAAGTACATATTGTAGGTGGAGTTCATCCAAAAATGGGATTGGATTTTTTTGTGAGTCTGATTAAAAAAGCAAAAGAAATACGCCCAAATGTACATGTAAAAGCATTTACTGCTGTGGAACTAGAATACATTTGCCGAAAAGCAAAAGTAAGCTATAAAGAGGGATTGCAAATTTTAAAAGATGCGGGACAAGGTAGTTTACCTGGCGGTGGAGCTGAAATTTTTGATGAAAAAATCAGAAAAAATATTTGTGAAGACAAATGCACCACAGCCCAATGGCTAGCAATTCATGAGGCGGCACATTCTATTGGTATGCACTCTAACGCCACTATACTTTATGGGCATATCGAAAAAGCAGAACACATTATTGACCACATGAGTAAATTAAGAGATTTGCAGGATAAAACTGCTGGGTTCAATGCTTTTATTCCCTTAAAATTTAGAAATAAGAACAACCAAATGTCACATATTAAAGAGGTATCTATTATAGAAGATATGCGAATGTTTGCCATTGCTAGAATTTATTTGGATAATTTTAAACACATAAAGGCCTATTGGCCAATGATTGGAAAAGAAACCACTCAAACCCTACTTGGCTTTGGCGTAAATGATATTGATGGTACTATTGATGATACAACTAAAATTTATTCTATGGCTGGGGCTGAGGACCAAAACCCAAAAATGACTACTGAGGAAATTCTGCACTTAATAAAACAAGTAAAACGCCAACCCATTGAAAGGGATACGCTTTATGGAGTGGTGGAGAATTAAAAAGCATCTTATATCATAAGATTAATAAAGCAATAATAAGATTTTTTCTATAATATATCTACTTTTGCAGCATGGAAAATTTTAAAACATTAGGAGTAAAACCTGATTTTATTAAAGGGTTAAATGATTTAGGAATCATCAATCCTACTGATATACAAAAGCAAGTTATCCCTTTATTATTAGAAGGAAATACGGATTTGGTTGGGCAAGCCCAAACAGGGACAGGAAAAACGGCTGCTTTTGGTTTGCCACTTTTGCATAAAATTGATCCTAAAAATGATTATGTACAAGGTTTAATCTTGTGCCCTACTCGTGAATTGGGGCAGCAAGTTGCCAAGCAGTTATTTCGTTACACTAAATATTCCGATAAAATTTTTACTGAGTCAGTGTATGGTGGAGAGAGAATTGACAGACAAATAGCAAACTTAAAAAGAACTACACATATAGTAGTAGCAACTCCTGGTCGTTTGATTGATTTGGTAAATAGAAAAGCAGTTGATTTAAGTAAAGTAAAAACAGTTATTTTGGATGAAGCAGATGAAATGCTAAGTATGGGATTCAAAAAAGAACTAGATAAGATATTAGATTTTCTTCCAGAAGCACAAAGTAAATGGTTGTTTTCAGCAACTATGCCACAAGGAATTAAGCAAATTGTAAATAAGCATATGAGCGCTACTGTACACAGAATTACTGTGAGTGGGAGTAATGTTGTAAATGCAAAAATTGAACATAAATTTGTGCATTGTGAGGATACTGAAAAGTTTAATGTGCTTTTACAATTCTTAAATTCTGTAAAAGGACAAAGAGGAATTGTTTTTTGTAGAACACGAAAAACAACAAGAAAAGTAGCGGCTCAACTCATAGCTAAAAATGTTGCTGCTGATGCTATTCATGGTGATTTGTTGCAAAAGGAAAGAGATAAAGTAATGCGTGCTTTTAAGAATGAAAACTTAAGTATTATTGTAGCTACTGATATTGCTGCAAGAGGAATTGATGTAGCTGATTTAACTTTTGTGGTGCATTTTCAATTGCCTGATAAAGATGAGTACTACACACATAGAAGTGGTAGAACTGCTCGTGCTGGTAAAGAGGGAATCTCTTTGGTTTTAGCAAATGGTTATGATGTTAGGACAATTAGAGAATATGAGAAAAACTTAAAAATTTCTTTTTCAAAAGTAAAAGCTTTAAGATAGTTGTGAGTTTAGAAGCACCCTTTAGTATTTGCTTTTTAGAACCCAACTTTACTAATCCTATGTCTTTTGTTTTTTCTTTTTAGCTGCAGGAAAAAGAATATTATTTAGGATTAATCGATAGCCAGGTGAGTTAGGATGCAGATTTAAGTCAGTTGGAGGGTCGCCTACTTTGTGCTGATAATCTTCCGGATCGTGCCCACCATAAAAAGTCCAAGTGCCATTGCCAAATTTCCCATGAATATAACGGGCTTCATTGGTAGCTTTTGTTTCTCCCATAATTAGCACATTCGATTTTATATATTGATTTCTGAAAGAAGTAGTTTGCCCCATAAATCCTGCAATTACTTGCATGTGATTTTGGCAAAGCATAGTTGGTACAGGGTCCCATTTTGCTGAAAAATCAAATAATGTAAAAAAATCTATTTCTCTTTTTATCCTTCTTGTTTGTGTTGCATCAATGGATGAAAATTCATATTGATTAGGATTTTTCACTAAAGTAAAATCTTTAAAAGCAAAGGACTTATCAAAATTTAATTTTTCTTGTGCATTAGGATCTGCCGCATCCCCATCAAACATATGTGCACAAATATCAACCCCTTCAGCAGCTAATGCAATATCGTAAGAGTCTGTAGCAGAGCACATGGCAAACAAGAAACCACCTCCAGCAGTAAATTCCTTAATTTTTTTAACTACAGCCAATTTATGCTCTGATACTTTTGAAAATCCTGCCTTATTTGCAGCTTGTTCGTACATTCTTTTTTGTTCTTTATACCAAGTGGCATTCTTGAAAGCAACATAAAATTTCCCGTATTGTCCAGTGAAATCTTCATGATGAAGATGAAGCCAATCAAAAAGAGGTAATGTTCCTGCAAGTACTTCTTCATCATATACCACCTGATAAGGAATTTCAGCATATTTTAAAGCGAGTGTTACGGCATCATCCCAAGGTTGTTTATTTTTAGGAGAGTAAATAGCCACTTTTGGTGCTTTCTCCAATCGAACAACATCTTGGTTTATCTCCGGACTTGCAATAGAAGTTAAAATTTGTGTGGATTGTACATCTGCAATAATTTCATAGCTAACTCCTCTTATGCTACATTCATTTTCTATTTCAGGATAATGTTTTATTAAAAAACTCCCACCTCTATAGTTGAGTAGCCAATCTAATTTTATATCATTTTGCAGGGTATAAAAAGCAATTCCGTATGCTTTTAAGTGGTTTTTTTGTCCTGCATCCATTGGGATAAGAATATAAGCAGCCCATAATTTTGAGCAAAATAAAAAGATAATTATGAGTAAGAAATTTCTTTTACTATTCATCATTCATACTTGATGAATGCGAAATAAATGAGGGTTCATCACCTAAACTGCCATCTTCATTTGCCCCATCATAGTAATCAAGATCTGAGAATTTTGCAAGATTTCCAATAAATTTAAGTCGAATGTTTTCTAAGGAGCCATTTCTGTGTTTGGCAATAATTATTTCTGCTTGCCCTCTTGAATCATCTCCATTTTCCCATTCGTAAATTTTGTAATATTCAGGACGGTAAATAAAAGTTACAATATCAGCATCTTGCTCAATTGCTCCTGATTCTCTTAAATCGGCAAGTATTGGGCGTTTACTTGTTGAGGTTCTGGATTCCACTCCTCTATTAACTTGCGATAATGCGATAACTGGGATTTTTAATTCCTTAGCAATTCCTTTTAATGAGCGAGAAATGGTGCTAATTTCTTGCTCTCTGTTTCCGTTTTTATTTCCCCCTGCAGTCATTAGTTGTAAATAATCAACAATAATAATTTGAACGCCATGGTTTTTCACTAATCTTCTAGCTTTTGCTCTGAGTTCAAATACAGAAAGTCCTGGAGTATCATCAATATAGATTGGTGCTTCTGCTAAATCTTTAATTTTTTCGTGCAGTTGTACAAATTCATATTCTTCCAGATTTCCTTTTCTTAGTTTGTTTGATGGTATTTCAGATTCACTTGAAATCAATCTATTTACCAATTGGTCAGTTGACATTTCCAAAGAGAAAAACCCAATAGGCATTTTATGATTTATTGCAATATTTCTGCACATAGTAAGTGCTAATGCTGTTTTTCCCATTCCAGGTCTAGCAGCAATTATTATTAAGTCCGATTTTTGCCAACCAGAAGTTACACGGTCTAGTTTTGAAAAACTAGAAGGAACCCCACTAAGTCCATCTTTTTTATTTTTCAGATCTTCAATATTCAGAATTGCACTAGAAATTAACTCACTCATCTTACTATAACTTTTCCTCAAACTTCCTTCCGTTACGCTAAAGAGTTCTTGTTCAGCATTGCTCAATAAATCAAAAACATCAATAGTTTCATCAAAAGAATCTTTTATAATATTGCTTGAAATTTGAATAAGCGACCTTTGTATAAATTTCTCTACTATAATTCTGGCATGATATTCGGTATTGGCTGAAGAAGCCACATTATTAGTAAGTTGTGTGATATAAAAAGCTCCTCCTATGCTCTCTAAATTTCCTGATTTTTTCAGTTGCTCAATAATGGTAAGAATATCAACCGGCTTACTTTCATTAAACAAAACAATGATAGCATCAAATATCTTTTGGTGTTCCATTTTATAAAAATATTCTGGCTTTAAAATGTCAATGGTATCTGATAACGCTTCATTGTCAAGCATTAATGCTCCTAAAACGGCTTCCTCTAATTCAATGGCCTGAGGAGGAAGTTTTCCATCTATTTTTCCATTTACACTTTTTAATTTTCTTGTAGTTTGTTTTGCCATTTTTTATTCTTTTACAACTCCCATTGCTGAGAATTTATCCATTCTTTTGTTTACTAACTTTTTTGTTTCTAATTTTTCTAATTCAGTTAGTTGATTAATAAGTTCTTTCTTTAAAATTCTAAACATTTTTTCAGGGAAAGAGTGTGCTCCTCCAACTGGTTCTTTAATGATCCCATCTACTAATTTATTTTTTAGCATATCGGTAGGAGTAAGCTTTAATGCATCAGCTGCTTGTTCTTTATAATCCCAACTTCTCCACAAAATAGTGGAACAATTCTCTGGTGATATTACCGAATACCAAGTATTTTCGAGCATCAGTACTTTGTCACCAACACCAATCCCCAATGCACCACCAGAAGCGCCTTCTCCAATTATTATACAAATAATTGGCACCTTTATTTGAAGCATTTCAATAATGTTTCTTGCAATGGCTTCTCCTTGTCCTCTTTCTTCTGCCTCCAAACCTGGAAAAGCACCAGGAGTATCAATAAGACAAATTATTGGCTTGCCAAACTTTTCTGCCATTCTCATTAGTCGGAGTGCTTTTCGGTAACCCTCAGGGTTGGACATACCAAAGTTTCTTTTTTGTCTTTGTTTTGTGTTTCGTCCTTTTTGTTGACCAATAAACATCACAGATTTTTCTTCAATAGTCCCCCAACCTCCAACCATTGCTTTATCATCTTTTACTCCTCTATCTCCATGGAGTTCTACAAAATCTCCTTTTGTAATAGCATGTATATAATCCAAAGTGTAAGGGCGAGATGGATGGCGAGATAATTGCACTCTTTGCCAAGGAGAAAGATTGGTATAGATTTCTTTACGGCATTTTTCTATTTTTTTTTCTAAATCTTTTATAGTAGCACTTACATCTACATCACCTTCTTTGCTTAATTCTACTGCTTTTTCCATCTTCAGAACAAGGTCTTCTAATGGTTTTTCAAATTCTAAATATTCCATAATATATTTTTAAAAAAGAGGAACAAAGTTAAATAAAATGATTTTTGTTGTGCTAAAAAAATGGATGTGATTACCTTTGTTGTTGAAAACTTAATTCGTATGATATTATTTCCTAATGCAAAAATAAATATTGGCTTAGATATACTTAACAAAAGAGAGGATGGCCACCATAATATTTCTTCTGTTTTTTACCCTGTACTTTCTTGCTCAGATATTTTGGAAATAACTCAGCAGAAATATTTTTCTTTTGAAACAAGTGGAATTAAAATTCCAAAAGGGGGAAATTTGTGCGAAAAAGCATTTCACTTATTAAGGAAGGATTTTTCTTTTCCAAATGTAGCAATTCACCTTCACAAGCAAATACCGATTGGGGCCGGTTTGGGAGGAGGTTCGGCTAATGCTGCTTTTACTTTGAAGGGTTTGAATGAGTTATTTGAATTGAATATCAGTAATAAGAAATTGGAAGAATTTGCTTTAAGATTAGGTGCTGATTGTCCATTTTTTATTGAAAACACTCCAAAATATATAGAAGGAATTGGGGAACAAATGACAAATATTGATTTGGATTTAGGCCAATTAGAAATACGACTTGTAAACCCTAAAATACATATCTCAACAGCAGAAGCTTATGCTGGAGTTAATCCTCAAAAACCAGCAGCAGCTTTAAGCGAATTTATAAAAACACCGATAGAAAATTGGAAAGGAAAAATTAAAAATGATTTTGAAAAAAGCATCTTCATAAAACACCCAGAACTCCAAAGTATAAAACAGCAACTATATAAAGAGGGCGCAATTTATGCAAGTATGAGCGGTAGTGGCTCTACTATTTATGGTATTTTTAAGAAATAAATTACTTTGGCGCTTTACTAACCAACAACAAACCCAAAAAAGTATAAAGAATATTTGGAATCCAAACTGCCAAAGCTGGGGAGAGATTACCATTTGTAGCATAGGTGGTGGAAATTTGCATAAACAAAATGTAGGAGAAACTAATAAGCAAACCAGCCCCTAAATGTAGTCCAATTCCTCCTCTTGATTTTCTACTTGCTACTGCCACACCAATTACTGTGAGTATAATGGATGCAAAAGGGAAAGCCATTCGTTTGTGCTTTTCAATTTTATGATAGACGATATTTGCCGTTCCTTTTAACTGTTCCACTTTTATATAGTCGTTAAGTTCAAAATAATTCATACTTTCCACTTTACTTAGCCGTGTTTTAAAATCGGAGGGTTTCAAATTAAGAAGGGTATCCAATCGCTCCCCTTTGCTTAATTTTTCTCCATTTTCTAAAAACTCTCTGATTTGCCATCTGTTTACTTGCCACTTCCCAGAGGTGCTATCCCACTGAATATAATTGGCATTTAGTTTGGATTGTAGTTTGCTATCTTTTATGTTTTCCAAAGAAAATTTGTAGGCAATATCCTTTGTGCTATTGTAGCTTTCCATATAGGCATATTGTCCTTCTTTTAATTGAAGATGTATGTTTTTCCCTCTGAAACGAAACTTCTTTTTGATGTATTTGTTTTCAAAATCTATCCTAGTTTTATTGGCTGGTGGAATTATAAAATTCCCCAAAATAAAAGATGCAGAAGCCAGGAAAACAGCAACAATAAGATAAGGAAGAAGTAAACGCCAAAAACTCATTCCACTATTTAAAATGGCAATTACCTCTGTATTATTTGCCATTTTTGAGGTGAAAAAGATGACGGCAATAAAAATAAATAAGGGGCTAAAAAGATTGGCGAAAAATGGAATAAAGTTTAGATAATAATCGAAAACAATGGCATTTAGTGGCGCTTCACTATCTAAGAAATCATCAATTTTTTCTGATATATCAAAAACAATTACAATCACCAAAATAAGGGAAATGGCAAAAAAGAAAGTGCCCAAAAACTTCTTTATAATATACCAATCTAGCTTTTTCATTATAGGCGAATATCTAATTTTTTTACCATTTTATTTTTCCAACTACTAAAAGTATCTTTTGCTATTTGCTCACGAGCTTGCTCCATTAACCACAGATAAAAACGAATATTGTGCAAAGTAGCAATTTGCTTTCCTAAAAGTTCGCCACTTGCAAAAAGATGTCGCAAATATGCTTTACTGTATATTTTATCTACATAGGAAGTACCATTTTCATCAATAGGTGAAAAGTCATTTTCCCATTTTTTATTTTTGATATTTATTGTTCCTTCTGAAGTAAAGAGCATGCCGTTTCTTGCGTTTCTTGTTGGCATTACGCAATCGAACATATCCACACCCAAAGCAATGCTTTCTAATAGATTGGACGGTGTACCAACTCCCATCAAATACCTTGGTTTATCTTTTGGGAGAATATTACAAACCACATCAGTCATTTCGTAAAGCATTTCGTGTGGCTCGCCAACTGATAGTCCGCCAATGGCATTTCCTTCTCTTTCAAATGATGCAATTTTTTCAGCCGATTGCTCTCTTAAATCTTTGTAAACACTTCCCTGCACTATTGGAAAAAAAGATTGCTCAAAGCCATAAAGTCCTGATGTTTCATCAAAACGATTGCAACACCTTTTGAGCCAACGGTGAGTCAAATGCATGGATTTTTTCGCATAGTCATATTCGCAAGGGTAAGGCGTGCACTCATCAAAAGCCATAATGATATCTGCGCCAATTTTTCTTTGGATATCAATGGCATATTCAGGAGAAAAAAATTGATAACTTCCATCAATGTGCGATTGAAATTTTACCCCTTCTTCCGTAATTTTTCTGTTTTCTGCTAAAGAGTAAACTTGATAGCCTCCACTATCGGTAAGTAGAGGTTTTTCCCAACCAATAAATTTGTGCAAACCACCTGCCTTTTCAATGATATCCAGCTTTGGGCGTAAATATAAATGATAAGTATTTCCTAAAATAATTTGTGCTTTAGTATCTTCCATTAACTCATGCTGATGAACGCCTTTTACAGTGCCGGCAGTGCCGACTGGCATAAAAATTGGTGTTTGAATTTTACCGTGTGCTGTTTCTATTTCTCCAAGCCGAGCTTTTGATGCTTTATCTGTTTTGATTAAATCAAATTTCATAAGTGTAGTTTCAGGGCGACAAATATAAGTTTTCCTTTTTGCCTTTATTTCAGGAAATAAATTATTTTTGTGCTAATGGAACTTTTTCTTCAAATTCTCTTAATAATCTTTATTGTTTCTCTAATTATCCAGCTATTTTATGTGCTGTATTTTTTTATTCGCTTTGCAGTTTATAAATCATCAAAATCAACTTTTAACAAGCCCGTTTCTATTATTGTTTGTGCTAAGAATGAAGCGGAAAATATTGCTGTTTTCTTACCAAAAATACTAGAACAAAATTATACGGATTTTCAAGTGGTACTAGTAGATGACCAATCCAAAGACAATACAGAATATGTGCTAAAAGAGTTAGTGCAGAAATATTCAAATCTTAAAATAGTAAAGATTGAAAAGCATATAAAACATAGGGTTGGCAAAAAATTTGCTCTTACTTTGGGTATAAAAGCAGCAAAGCATGAATATTTACTTTTAACGGATGCTGATTGCATACCAAATTCAAAAAATTGGTTAAGAAAAATGGTAGCTAATTTCAGTAATAAAAAGCAAATTGTATTGGGTTATGGTGCTTACAAAAAGGAAAAAGGGTTCTTAAATACTATGATTCGTTTTGATGCTTTTCATACTGCATTGCAGTATTTTTCTTTTGCTTTGGCAGGGGAAACTTATATGGGAGTTGGTCGAAATTTAGCTTATAAAAAGTCTGTTTTTTTCGATAATAAAGGTTTTGCATCTCATATTCTATTACCCTCAGGTGATGATGATTTGTTTATACAGGAAGTAGCTACAAAAGATAATATTGCAATTGAGATTACAGAAGAAAGTCATACAGTTTCTGAGACAAAACAAAGATGGAAAGAATGGATTTTCCAGAGAAGAAGGCATATTACTACTTCTGAAAAATATGCTTTTAAATTCAAAATCTTATTAGGACTTTGGCCACTTTCTCAATTTTTATTCTGGCTAAGTTTTACCATTCTACTATTCTGTAAAAGCGCATTACTGATTGTTTTTGCTCTTTTTGTTTTCAGAACTTTGATGTTTTATGCCCTTTATTATTCCTTAATGAAAAAGCTAAAATCTTTTGATTTGTTATTGTATTTTCCATTTCTTGAAATCTGCTATTTAATAGTTCAAGGAATTTTTGTATTATTGAACTCCAAAAAAAAACCTACTAGCTGGCAATGACAAAAGAACTTTCAGAAAAAGGGAAAAGAGATTTATTACTTATAAATAGGGCGCTTGAAACAGGAGATACTAGGGCATATAATGAACTTATGCGGCTTTACAGGAACCCTCTTTATTTTATGCTTTTCGAAAAAGTTGGAAATGAGGAACTTGCTAAAGACTTAACTATTGAAGCACTTGGAAAGGCTTTTAAAAAATTGCATTTGTATGTGCCGAATTATGTATTTAGTACATGGCTTTTTACTATTGCTAAAAATAATTGTATAGACTATTTAAGAAAGAATAAACTTCCTACTATTTCCATAGATAAGATGATGGTGAATGATAAGGGGGAAAAGCAATCTTTTGACCTCCCTTCTGATTCTCCAAATCCTGAACAAAAAATGATAAAAAAACAAAGAATTCAGATATTAAGACAAATTGTAGAGCAATTAAAACCAAACTATCGAACTTTGGTAAAATTGAGGTATTTCAAGGAGTTTACTTATGAGGAAATAGCAGCAGCATTAGACATTCCACTAGGGACAGTAAAAGCACGATTGCACAGAAGCCGTGAGCAACTTTTTAAAATTATGTCTGGGCAAAAAGGTGCATTTTAAGGATTAAAGCCTACCTTCAATGCAAATTATACACAAGTATTTTCCTGATTTAACGGAAAAACAAATTAAGCAGTTTACTGATTTAAAAGAACTTTATCAGCATTGGAATGCACAGATAAATGTGATTTCCAGAAAGAATATGGATGCACTTTACACAAACCATATATTACACTCATTAGCTATTGCTAAGGTAATTCAGTTTGAAAAAGGAACAAAAGTATTGGACATTGGTACAGGAGGTGGTTTCCCAGGAATCCCTTTGGCAATATTATTTCCTGAAGTTGAGTTTTTACTAGTGGATAGTATTGGTAAAAAGATAAAAGTAGTAAATGAAGTGAGTACTGCAATAGGATTAACAAATGTGCGTACGCTACATGAAAGAGCAGAAAACATAAATGAAACTTTTGACTTTGTAGTTAGCCGAGCTGTTACCAATATGACAGACTTTAAAAAGTGGGTAAAAGGCAAGTTTAATAAGAAGCACAACAATAGCCTAAAGAATGGAATCCTTTACTTAAAAGGAGGTGATTTATCAGAAGAGTTAAGAGGAATTTCTCACACTAAATATGACATTTCAGAATTTTTTACTGAAGAATTTTTTGAAACCAAAAAAGTGATTTATATTTCTTATTAGATTTTAGATATCAGTTACTAGACTGAATACACCCAAATAGTTGTCATATTGAGCTTGTCGAAATATCTCTGTTTTAAAAAGAGAAGAGATCCTTCACATCCGTTCAGGATGACATTATTCTACAACTATCCTTTTCTCCACCGTGCCATTGTCATACAGATAAAATAAAATCTGTTTTTTTCTTTTTTTACTTTCTCTCCCAAGTAAGTCAGTAATTTTGATAAGCTTATTTTTGTTGTGCTGAGTTTCAGAAATACTACTAATACTTCCATTGACTAATCTGATTCCTATCGGTCTGTGATCAGAAATATTATTATCATATTGATTCCAAGAGCTTAAGTAGTCATCAACTTTAATTGTAGAGATATATGAGTTTTGGTTTTGAAATTCATCAAATAATTCATTTGTTATCAGAATATGATCCAAATGAGAAGGCCAAGAAGGATAGGACCAATTAGTGTTACTAGAATTTGCAATTTGCATATCTGCAAATAAGTAATTGCTTGGGTCAGTAATAAAATCTTGAAATACATTATGACTTGCAAAGTCAGTAAGTTCATCATTTAAATCTCCAACTACTATTACATTTTTGTTAGCCAGATTATTATCAATATATTGTTTGAGATAATAGACTGCCATATATCTTCTCATTTCTTCATCAGAAGAATTATTCATATCTAAACTGCCATCTCCACAGCATTTAAGGTGATTATTTATTACATAGTATTGCTTTCCGTTATGCGTTAAATCCAGCACTTGTGGTGATCTTGGAAAAGCATTCCAAAAAGGTTGTGAAGTGTAAATTTCATACTTGTTATTTATCTGAACAGTATTGGTATTGTAAACATAGCCTAGTCCGCCATAATAAGTGCTTTTAAAGTAGCATTCATATCCAGGGATATTAGCAACTACTTGTTTTAAAAGTGTAGTGTCATCTATTTCTTGAAGTGCATAAATATCAGCTTCTAGGTTAGTGAGAATAGTCTCTACATAATTAGCTGTAGTTTGTCCGTTTTTTGGAAACCACTCTATATTCCAACTTACAACTTCAAAAGTAGAATCTGTGCCAAAGCTTAGGTTGTTAAGGTTTTGTGCTGTTGCAAGTTGATTGCAAAGTAATAGAACTAAAAGTATTTTTCTCATTGATTTATTTTAGATAATCTTCTATCAAAACTTCTTTTGATACCAGGAGAGAGTGTTTGTGTGTAATAATAGGAAGTAAGATGTTCTAATTCATTTTTTATTTCAGGATATTTTTTTGCCATTTCGATAATGAAGAGTCCTGCATAATAGCGAGTAGCAGGTTTTTTATTGACGCTTTCCCAAATATTTATACAAACATCAAAAAACAAACCATCATTTTTTTCTGATAGTTTCATTTTGCGTACTATTTTCAATAATTCCCTTTGATGTCCATCAGCTTTACTTTCAATAGACTTAATAATTTTTGTAAGATGTTTTTTAATTTTAGGATCATCCTCTTTCATAAGATGAACCACTACCCAAGCAGAACGCCAAGAGGTGTGTTTTTCCTCCTTTTGCATATGTTTTACTAAGAAATCAAAATGTTTCCAATAAAAACCATTATGAAATAAATCAGCAACCATATCACGGTTAAGGTTCTTTCCAAGACTTTCTAAAACCTCTTTAGACATATTTCTTTAATTTTTCTGACAGAAATAAATTATTTCATCCTTAGGAAGGGCATATCTTTCTACTAGTTTTGGGTCAAGTTCATTGATAAAGTTACTCTCAGTAACTTTAAATCCTGCTGCTTCCAGTCTTTTTCCATAATCAAGTCCAAACAAACGAACATGGTCATCTTGCCAGTAAAGGCGCTCTCTTTCCTTTGGGTCAGTAATGCTTTTATCTTCCTCAGTATTTGGGTTGTTAGTATCAATAGGAACTTGAAAAATTCCCCAACCTCCAGGTTTCATTACTCTATAGAATTCAGTCATTACTTTATGTGAATCCTCAACATGTTCCAATACATGATTACAGATTACTACATCATAAGTATTCTCATCAAAAGGAATATCATGTACATCAAATTTAACATCTGCCCAAGGAGAGATTAAATCCCCAGTTGTGTAATCCAAGTTCTTCATCCCTTTAAACAGTTTGATAAAACAATATTCAGGAGCAATGTGTAAGAATTTTAAGTCAGCAGTAAAAAAGTTAGTTTTCTCTTTCATGAATAACCACATCAATCTGTGCCTTTCCAAGCTCATACTATCAGGTGCAATAGCGTTTTCTCTTGAGTCCAATCTTCCGTAAGGTAATAGTTTTCTGTAGGTTTTTCCGTTTATAGGGTCTTCAAATTTGTTTCCTCTTAAAAAGAGTGAAAATATCTGTAGAAAAAAGTGAGATACATGTTGTAAATAGTGCCTAGGGATTAGGCGTGTTGCTAATGATATGATTAGTTTCATAAAATACTGTTGTTGGTTTTTAGTTGCTAGTTTTTAGTTTTTGACAAATAAACAAAAATAAAATAAACATTATTCTCTTCTCTAATTTCTTTTTGTCTCACATCTAAAAGCGTAGCGGTCTCATATCTATTTATTAGTTTTAAAGTGTTTAAATCCCAATCGTACTAGCATCTTCTTTTCAAACGCCCAAAAGAATTTGAATTGTCCGAATAATGCACCAATTACAACTATCATAACTTGATAAATAGGAAAGATAATTGCAATTCTAATTGGCCAAAAAATCCAAGGAGAAACAACTGACTTATCAAGTCCAATAAGTTCTAGAACTGGCTTTGCAACCCATACTGCCAAGTATCCTGTAATAGAGAATACAATTAATATAATTATGAATTGGAAATTTGATGTAATTCCCCACTTTTCTTTTAATCTTTTCATGATGCAAAGCTAGATTTATTCTCCAATCTCTTTAAATTAACAGCTGATAATATTGAGAAAATTCCAACAATTACAGCTAGAGCATAAAAAGTAATGTATAAAGAGTAGTTGTCAGCTAAATAGCCAAATATTGGTGCACATATTGCAAAGGAAATTCTTATGATAAAACTTCTTATTGAAAGTACAGTTGCTCTTTTGTTTGATGTTGTATTTTCATTTATTGCATTTCTAAGTATTGGTGTTACTACTCCTCTTAAAAGGTAGATGAAAACAATAAATATGAGTCCGAATATACTCATGTTAAATCCTAAAAACACAAATGAAGTTGCCATTGCTAAAGCTAAATATAACAGCATTTTTGCATTGTTTTCTTTTTTATCAAATTGATGTGCATTAAAGGATGTAAGTCCTGCTGATAAATTAAGCCCAGCCCAAAGTATTCCAAAATACGCTAAAGGAATACTTATCTCTTTAAAAAAGGGTTGGGCAAACCAAGCCATGGATAAAGTAGCTACTCCCATTGCTGAAGAATAAATAATGAGCCACCTTAGTTTTGCGTTATCTACCATTGCAAATTTTACTACTCCAAGTATAGCAGTAAATGATCTGTCCATTTTATCTTCTTTATGCATGCTTGGTTCAACTAAAGTTAGGGCAATAGGAATGCTTAAGAATAATATACCTGTTTGAACATAAATAGGTAAGTAAATAGAGCTTACTGCTAGTATTCCTCCTAGTATTCCTGCTGTTGCTTCCGAGAAATTTCCAATAGCGTAATTTCTTCCTTCAATTTTGGTGTAGGATTTTTTATTTTCAGTTTCTAGTAATGTATCATATATTATTGCACTATCACTCCCTGACATTAAACTACCACCAATCCCAACTAATATTTGTGCAATTGCAAAAGCATAAAATCCACCATAAAAGGAAAATACCAAATATCCTGCAAAGGAAAAAACGGTACTCAAAACTATGGTGTGCTTTCTTCCAAACAAATCAGCAATATAACCAGAGGGAATTTCAAATACTGCTACAGATAAAGAATAGATAGCTTGCAATATCATCACCTGAGTTAAGCTCAAGCCATGTTCTTGAAAAAATAAAACAATAATTGGCATGGCTACCATAAACCACAGTACTCCTTTCAAGAGATACATCTTTAATATATTGTGCCTTAGCTCCATTATAATGTTGGGTAAAATTGAAAGCAACAAAAATAGATTTAAATATAAATCATTTCTTGTTTTAAAAGAAAAAAAAACTAAATTTGCAGCCGGAAATAATAAAGAAATAAAGTCATGCCAAAAAGAACATTTCAACCATCTAACAAAAAGCGAAAGAATAAACACGGTTTTATGGATCGTATGTCAACTGCTAATGGACAGCGAGTAATTGCAAGAAGAAGAGCCAAAGGAAGAACCCGTTTAACGGTTTCTGACGAAATTGGCCATAAATAAGATTTGATATAAAATTATAATTGAGGTGTTGCTTTTGCAACACCTTTTTTTTAGGTTTTTTTCAGGGTTATATCTTGTTGATATCTATTCATAGATTTTCCCTTTTATAAAAAACAAAAAATTGTAAATTTGCATACTTCATAAATAAAAAATGCCAAAAAATAATTCATTAAAATCAGTACTAATTATAGGTAGTGGACCTATAGTAATTGGGCAAGCCTGTGAGTTTGATTATTCAGGTTCACAAGCAGCAAGGTCATTGCGTGAGGAAGGGATTGAGGTTTCATTAATCAATTCCAACCCTGCAACTATTATGACTGATAAAGTAGTTGCAGATCATATTTATTTAAAACCACTTACTACTGCATCTATCATTGAAATTTTAGAAGAAAGAAATATTGATGCTGTATTACCAACAATGGGAGGGCAAACTGCTCTTAACCTTTGTATTGAGGTAGATGAAAAAGGAATTTGGGAAAAATATGGAGTAGATATTATTGGAGTTGATATTGCTGCAATTCATATTACTGAGGATAGAGAGCAGTTCCGTAAATTAATGGATAAAATTGATATTCCTGTTGCGCCTGCTCGTATTGCAACTTCATTTTTAGAAGGAAAAGAAATTGCACAAGAATTAGGTTTTCCATTAGTAATTCGCCCTTCATTTACATTGGGTGGAA
>JACNLP010000004.1 GCA_014381465.1 Flavobacteriales bacterium
CAACCTCTTTTGCTTTTTCTACTAATTCAGTAGTACTTTCGTTACCATGTGCTAACCCAACTGCCATTCTTCTGTAAGGTCAAGTAGTTGGTTTTCCAAAAATTTTGAAGTCTGTATTTGGAAATGCTGCTGCTTCACTTAACCCTGTAAAGGTAGGCCAATTATTATTTTCTTTATTAGCAAGTACCACTGCAGAAGCTCCATTTCTAACCAAAGGAATATCCAAAACAGGGATTCCTAAAATAGCACGAGCATGCAATTCAAATTCTGTAAAATTTTGTGTTCCAGCCAAAGTTACCATTCCAGTATCATGTGGCCTTGGGGATAGTTCAGAAAAATAAACTCCCTCTTTTCCTATAAAGAATTCTACTCCCCAAATTCCGCTACCACCCAATGCTTTGGTCACCTTATCTGCTATTTGTTCCGCCTCTTTTAAATGTGCATCATCCATAACCATAGGTTGCCAACTTTCTTGGTAATCTCCTCTTTCTTGCCTATGCCCTATTGGCGGACAAAAAAGTGTATTTCCATTATTTTGGGTAAGCGTAAGTAAAGTAATTTCATAGTCAAAGTCAATAAATTCCTCTACAATTACTTCCATTAAATCTCCTCTTGACCCTTCCAAAGCATAGTTCCAAGCTTTTTCAATATCGGCCTCTGTTTTAATAACGGATTGTCCTTTTCCTGAACTTGACATTAAAGGTTTTACCACACAAGGCATTCCTGTAAAAGCAACTCCTGCTTTAAGTTCTTCATAGGAAGTAGCATATTTATATTTTGCAGTTTTTACGCCTAAATCAATAGCTGCCAAATCTCTAATTGCTTTTCGGTTCATAGTAAAGTTTGCTGCCTTTGCTGATGGGATTACTGTATACCCTTGTTTTTCGTACTCATAAAAGCGTTCAGTTCTGATGTTTTCTACTTCAGGAACAATGAAATCAGGTTTATGTTTGGCAACAATTCTATCTAGTTCTGCACCATCTAACATATTAATAACTTCAAACTCATGTGCCACTTGCATGGCAGGTGCGTTTTCATAATTGTCAACTGCAACAACATATTGCCCCAACCTTTGCATAGCAATTACTACTTCTTTTCCCAACTCACCTGAACCTAATAATAACACCTTATTTCTCATTTAACTCCAAAGTTTTGTTGGATACACCCCATCAGCAATACACTTATTAATTGCAGCAACTGCCATTGGCTTATCCTCTTTGTAAGTTACCCCAAACCAATTGTCATCAGTAGGAATAACACGCACAGCCATTTGCTCCCCTACTATCATATCTGTAACAATATTAGGAATGTAATATTCAGCAGTTGGGTTATCAGGGTTAGCCCTCATAAAGTCATGCAATCCTTTTTCTATCTCATCAAAAATAGAAGGATGGAAACCCCAATAGTTCATTGAAACAGGCACATTTTTATCTACCGTTCCTAGTGGCTCATCTGCACCTACATTATAATTTACCACTCCATTTTGTGCAGCAATTTTTGTACGCTCAATCACCTCAACAAGGTTGTTTTTATCATCTACTTGGCACACTCCTCTATTTACCGTACCATGCTGGGATAAAGTATTATGCAGAGTATAGCCCACCATTGCCATTAATGATGGAGAACAATCATTCGTTAAGAAATCAGCAATTAATTGGAACGAACCTGCCCCATAATAATCATCAGCATTAATTACAGCAAAAGGTTCATTTATCACATCCTTGGCTACTAGTACAGCATGTGATGTTCCCCAAGGTTTTGTACGCTCAATAGTAGTAATTCCTGGCACATTTAGGTTTACTTCTTGGTACACATATTCTATTGCAATTTTGTCGGCAAATTTATCAAAGCGTGAGCGAAATGCTTCATCAAATTCTCTTCTGATAACAAATACTATCTTTCCAAATCCTGAATTGATGGCATCATATATTGAATACTCAATAATTGGTTCTTCATTTGGGCCTATCCCATCTATTTGTTTTAATCCACCATATCGGCTTCCCATTCCTGCTGCTAAAATTAATAATGTTGGTTTCATACTTTTGTATTTAAAATTGAATTTCTTCTAACTCTCAGATGAGCAAGATGCTGATAAAAATTCTCTATTCATTTTTGCAATATATTCAATAGAAATACTTTTCGGACATTCAACCTCACAAGCTCCAGTATTTGTACAATTCCCAAATCCTTCTTTATCCATTTGTTCTACCATATTCAATACTCTTTGTTTTGCTTCAACTTGACCTTGTGGCAAGTAAGCAAACTGAGAAACTTTAGCCGCTACAAATAGCATAGCAGATGAGTTTTTACAAGTAGCAACACAAGCACCACAACCAATACAAGCTGCTGCATCAAAAGCCAAATCAGCATTCATTTTTGGAATAGGCAATGCGTTTGCATCCTGTGTATTCCCTGAGGTATTTACCGAAACAAAACCTCCAGATTGTTGAATTCTTTCAAAAGAAGATCTATCTACAATTAAATCTTTAATAACGGGCATAGCAGCTGATCTCCAAGGCTCAATATAAATAGTTTCTCCATCTTTAAACATACGCATATGCAACTGACAAGTAGTTACTTTTCTATCAGGCCCATGAGCTTCTCCATTAATATAAAGCGAACAAGTACCACAAATTCCCTCTCGGCAATCATGATCAAAGGCAACAGGTTCTGTCCCTTCCATTATCAATTGCTCATTCATAATATCAAGCATTTCTAAGAATGATGCGTGCTCAGAAATTCCTGTAACTTTATAAGTTTCTAAACCTTCTTTATCTTCTCTGTTTTTCTGTCTCCAGACTTTTAATGTTAAATCCATAATTTT
>JACNLP010000019.1 GCA_014381465.1 Flavobacteriales bacterium
TCCCTAGTTTTCGGTGGTCGCGTTTTTTTGCTTCCTCCAATAATTCTAGGTGTGCAGTCAATTCCTTTTGCTTTGGAAATGATACTCCATAAATACGCGTAAGTTGCTTACGGTTTTCATCTCCTCTCCAGTAAGCACCAGCAATAGATAATAACTTAATTGCTTTTATTTTTCCGGAAGATGGAATGTGTGGGCCTCTACATAAATCAGTAAAATTACCTTGTGTGTATAAAGTAATTGTTCCATCATCTAAGCCTTCTAAAAGTTCTAATTTGTACTCATCACCCTTTTCAGTAAAATAGGCAATTGCTTCTTCTTTTGAAATATCTTTGCGCTCAAATGACATTTTTTGAGAAGCCAATTCCTTCATTTTCTTCTCAATTTTTGGTAACTCATCAGAAGATAAAACTTTATCTCCTAAATCGATATCGTAATAAAAACCATTATCAATTGCCGGGCCTATACCTAATTTTACTCCAGGATAAAGTGCCTCTAAAGCCTCCGCCATAATGTGTGCAGAAGAATGCCAAAAACTCATTTTCCCTTCCTTATCATTCCAAGTATGTAGGGTTAAAGAAGAATCGGTGGTTATAGCTCTGTTTGCATCCCATACTTCACCATTTACACTAGCCGATAGCACATTTCGTGCCAGCCCTTCCGAAATCCCCATAGCAATATCCATTGCTGAAGTTCCGCTTTCTACTTGTTTGATACTTCCATCAGGAAGAGTAATGTTAATCATTCGTTTTTGTTTTAAAGGTTGCAAAGATAGAAATTGTTGATAGTTTGTGGTTGTTAGTTGTTAGAAAAATAGGGAATAGAAAAGATGTCATGCTGAATGTTTGTGAAAGGGCAGCCGAATAATTAAGGAGCACCCCTAAATGATTAGTTTTTAACAATAAAAATAACTTAGTAGAATATATTTGTGAAAAGGTGTAAGAATATTGATATTTGTAGCAATTATGGCAAGAAAACCACCCAAAGGAAAATCGTTAGCAGAAGTAAACCTTGAATTGGCAAAGCAATGGCACCCCACTAAAAATGGGGGCTTAACTCCTTTTGATGTTTTTGCAAAATCAGGAATAAAAGTGTGGTGGAAGTGTGATAAAGGAGATGATCATGAATGGGAAACAAGAATAATAAACAGAAAAACAATTAATAATACAAAATGTCCAATTTGCAGTGGACATAAAACTGTACTATCTAATTCAATTCTTACAACGCATCCTGAAATTGCAAAACAATGGCATCCTACAAAAAACAAAGGGCTATTTCCTGAGAGTTTTTCAAAAGGGTCGCACCAGAATATTTGGTGGAAATGTAATAAAGGTGAAGACCATGAGTGGCAAATAAGTATAAAACATAGAACTACAGGTAATGGTTGTAGAATTTGTTCAGGTTATAAAGTTGTGCGGTCAAATTCTTTAGAATTAACACATCCTGAGTTAACAAAAGAATGGCATCCTACTAAAAATGGTATACTAACACCAAGAGATATACATATAGGTTCATCAACAAATATTTGGTGGAAGTGTGATAAAGGTGATGATCATATTTGGAAAGCTCCTCCACTCCATAGAGGAAGAAGAGGAGATGGGTGTCCAGTTTGTTCAGGCTTTAAAGTAGTTAAATCAAATTGCTTAGCTACCACTCACCCAGAAATTGCAAAACAATGGCATGCTACTAAAAATACTAATTTAACACCAGATAATGTTACCTCAGGCTCTAATAGGAGAGTATGGTGGGTTTGTTTAAAAAACAAACGACACATATTTAAGTCAACAATTTATGGAAGAAAATTATATGGTTGCCCAATTTGTGCAAATCAGATAGTGACTGATGAGAATTGTCTGTCAAAAACACATCCGAAAATTGCACAACAATGGCATCCTACTAAAAATGGAAACTTAACCCCAGAAGATGTTGTTGCTGGTTCTTTTAAAAAGATATGGTGGAAGTGTAATAAAGGTGAAGACCATGTATGGAAGACAATAGTTGTAAGTAGAAAATATGGTAGAGCGTGTCCATATTGCACCTTAACACCACAATCTAAACAAGAACTTACTATTACTTTTGAGTTGTTGCAGTTTTTTAAAAATATAAACCCAAAGGGTTTTAAAACTAGAGTAGAGGGTAAGTTGTGGAGTATTGATATTTATATTCCTGAGCTTAACTTAGGAATTGAGTTTGATGGTAGTTATTGGCATAAAGACAAAAGACAATTGGATAAATTAAAAACCAAACAATTGCAAAAAGAGGGTTTTGAGATTATTCGTGTGAGGCAAAAACCACTTAAGCGTATCTTCAAAACAGATGTAATGGCTGCCAAAAAGTTTGATGGTAAAAAAGTAACCAATGATGTGCTTTTACAAATAATGAAAATGTATAAACTTGATGCTAGGAAAGTAAAGAGAATAGAAAAATACCTTGAGAAAGATAGTTTGCAAAATCAAAAAGGTTTGGACAAATACATTGACCAAATACTAACTGAGAAAGCGGAAAAGAAAAAAGAATAAAAAATAGAAATATGAGTGATAAAGAAATTGAAATATCAAGACAGTTAAGAGAAGGACAAAATAAATATACTTATTTTTTATTTTCAATAACTATAGCGTCTATCGCTTTTTCGGTTCAAAAGACAACAGGGAAACCAATTTCATATGTCCAAATTCCATTATCTATATCTGTTATTTGTTGGGCTTTAGGTTTGGTATGTGGTTTTAAATATATTAGATTAGTTAATAGTACACTTTTTGCTAATTCAATGTTCTTAAAAGCAGAAAAAGGTATAATGAAAGAAATACAGGAAAATCCTGCTACTCAACCGTATATTTTAGAGGGAATAAAGAAAGCAATGATAAAAAATTCAAACCTAGGAAATTGTTATTCAAATTGGCAATATTATTTGTTTTTTATAGGAGCTTTCTTCTTTCTGATTTGGCATATACTAGAGATGTGTAAAATTTCAGTTTGTTAAGTTCATTTGTGCTAACTTTGAATAAAACCCTTAAAAAGGTAGATTTTAAGAATATTTTACCTGACAAAATAGATTTGTAGATCCTTCAACTATTGTTCAGGATGACTATGGATTAAGGAAATAACTTATAAATATCGTTTCGTTTTACAAATCGGGCTAGTGTTATGGTGTTTTCTTCAATAAATAATCCCATTCTGTAATTTCCTATTCGTATTCTGTAAGCAGTAGGGTGCCCTTTTAGTTTTACTATTTGTTTACTGTTTTGTATGTTCTCTATTTCTTTTAGTGATAAAAGTATTTCCTTTACTTTGGTTTTTACTTTTTTGTCGTCCACTTTTTTTAGGTCTTTTAGGAAAGAGGAAAGATAAATCAGTTTCATTATTTATCTAAATAATCAAAAACTTCTTTTTCAGTTACGGTTTCTGTGCTATCAGCTTGTTGCATTAGTAGGAGTAAACCTAAGTCCTCTTTTTCTTCTTTTGTAAGTGCTTGTACTCTTTCTTTTTCTTTGGTTTCTACATAAAAAGTAATGGCTTTTTCCATCAATCCTTTTACACTTAAGTTCTCAAAAACAGATAGCATCTTTAGTTTTAAAAGTACGGATTCTTCTATGTCAATATTCTTTCTCATAACAATAATTTTAGGCAAATATACAAAATGTATATTATACACATAATGTATATACGGTATATTGTATTGAAAGGTTAAGAAATTGTAGATCTTTCGACAGGCTCAAGATAACATTTTTTGTGTAAGATATGGGAGATTTAGTTTACACTGAACAAAAATCGTTTCTCACAAAAGGTTCGGAATGACAGAGAAAGGGATTATAGATCCTTCAACTATCGTTCAGGATGATAACTAAAATCTAAATACTAACATCTAAAAAATAGTTCAAAAACGAGATCCGTTCACATTCGTTTATAATGATAACTATTTTTTAGGATTGTATTACCCCCAGGAATATTAGTAATGTTTTTTTATAGTCTTTATTTTAAAGTTAATAAAGCTGCCTTATAAGAATCCAAACCCAAACCACAAATAACAGCTTTGCAATTAGGCGATAACAAAGATTTTTGTCGGAATTCCTCTCGTGCATAAATATTAGAAATATGCACCTCAATTACAGGGGTTTCAATGGCACTTATTGCATCTGCCAAAGCAACAGAAGTGTGTGTATAGCCACCAGCATTTAGCAAAATATAATCATACGAAAACCCTACTTCTTGCAATTTATTAATCAACTCCCCTTCAATATTGGATTGGAAATATTCCAATTCCATATCAGAAAAACCATCCTTTAATTTATCAAAATAATCTTGAAAAGAAATATCTCCATAAATAGATTTTTCTCTTTTGCCTAATAAGTTTAAATTTGGTCCGTTAATAATAAATACTTTCATAGCATGGCAAAATTAAACAAATGAGTTGGGAATCGTCCATATTGGGTTTTAAAAATTATTTAACTATCGAAAGGTCATTATCCGCTAATTCGGTGGATGCCTACATCCGTGATGTGAAAAAACTTGCCAATTTTACCAAAGAAAAGAAAAAAAGCGAACTCCAAATCAACAAATCAGATCTTTCTGACTTTGTAATTTTTATTAGTAAAGAAGGGCTTTCTGCTCGTTCACAAGGTAGAATAATTTCAGGCATTAAAGCATTTTACAAATACCTTATAATGGAGGATTATATTTCTGCTGACCCAACAGAATTATTGGAATCCCCAAAAATTGGCATGAAACTTCCTGATACACTCTCCATTGAAGAAATAGATAAACTCATTGCCGCTATCGATTTAAGCACAGGGCAAGGAGAAAGAAACAGGGCTATGCTCGAAATATTATATAGTTGCGGTTTGCGTGTTACTGAACTCATCACCTTAAAGCTATCTAATGTAAGTTTTGTAGAAGGATTTATAAAAATAATAGGAAAGGGAAACAAGGAACGCCTTGCTCCTATTGGGAGAATAGCTCTAAAATACCTAAATATTTATATAAAAGAGGTTCGTAATCATCAAGAAATTCAAAAAGGACATGAAGACATTATCTTTCTTGGTAGAAGAGGAAAGCAGCTTACAAGAGTAATGATTTTTACAATAATTAAACAATTAGCAGAAAAAATTAGCTTGAAAAAGAAAATCAGCCCACATACTTTCAGGCACTCTTTTGCTACTCATCTTATTCAAGGCGGTGCCGATTTAAGAGCAGTGCAAGAAATGCTAGGACATGAAAGTATTACCACCACCGAAATCTACACTCATCTAAACAAAGAATATCTTAGAGAAGCTATCATTCAATTTCACCCAAGAGCATAAGAAATAATGAAATAATTTCCTTAATTTCGTACAAAATGTTTGATGCAAAACAAATACTAATAAAATATTGGGGGCACACCCATTTTCGCCCCATGCAAGAGGAAATTATTCAATCTGCTTTGGGTGGAAAAGACACTTTAGCTTTACTTCCAACAGGTGGCGGAAAATCCATTTGTTTTCAAATCCCTTCTTTAATGCAAGATGGAATTTGTATTGTGATTTCTCCTTTAATTTCTTTAATGAAGGATCAGGTACAACATCTAAAATCAAAAGGAATAAAATCGATTGCTATTACTTCTGGCTTATCCAAAGATGAAGTGGATGTAGCACTTGCAAATTGTATTTATGGTAATTACAAATTTCTGTATTTATCGCCAGAACGCTTACAAAATAAGATGGTACAAGAAAGAATCAGACAGATGAATGTGAATTTGATTACAGTAGATGAAGCGCATTGCATTTCTGAGTGGGGTTATGATTTTAGACCCTCTTATTTGCATATTGCAGAAATTAGAGATGTAATTCCTAATACACCTATTTTAGCACTTACCGCAACTGCAACTTCCGATATTGTTGTTGATATTCAAGAAAAACTTCTTTTTCAGGAAAAGCATTTATTACAATCCTCATTTATCAGGGAAAATCTTTCTTATGTAGTTATCAATGTAGAAGATAAAAAAACAAAACTTTTAAAGATTTTGAATCATTTTAAAAGCAGTGCAATTGTATATGTTGGTAACCGAAAAGAAACGAAAGAAACAGCAGAATTTTTAAGAAATAATAATATTTCTTCTGATTATTATCATGGCGGTTTGGATATGGAGGTTCGGAACAAGAAACAAGAAAAATGGACTCAAAACCAGATTAGAGTAATGGTAGCAACCAATGCGTTTGGAATGGGTATTGATAAAGCAAATGTAAGGGTTGTAGTGCATTTAACAACTCCAACTTCTTTGGAAGCTTATTTTCAAGAAGCAGGAAGGGCTGGGCGTGATGAAAAATTAGCTTATGCCATACTACTGACAAATAAAAGTGATGTAATTGATCTTAATCGTTTTATTTTATCGCAATTCCCTAGCGTAAAGGAAGTGAGAAATTGTTATCAGAAAATAGCAGATTATTTTCATATTGCTGTTGATACGGCTGAAGGAGAGAGCTTTGAATTTGATATTACTAATTTTTGTGAACGATACAATTTAAGCACTTACAAAACCTACAACATTCTAAAATATTTGGAAAAAGAGGAGTTTATCAAACTTACAGATTCTATGCACTCCCCATCCAAACTACATTTTATAGTAAATAATAGTGAACTTTATAGTTTTCAAGTAGCAAATGTCTATTACGACTCTTTTATCAAACTTTTATTACGATCTTATAGTGGTCTTTTTGAAAATTATATAATAATAAATGAGCTTACTTTATCCAAAAGAGCAAATATTTCTGCTGAGAAAGTGGTGTTACTTTTAGAAAAATTACAACAATTAGAAATACTGAAATATGTACCTAGAACAAATACTCCAAAACTCATTTTTATTAAAAACAGAGCAGAAGCATCTACCCTGCAAATATCAGAAGAAGTTCTTGTAAAAAGAAAACAATTAAAAAAAGACAAAATGGAATCAGTGATTGCTTTTACTGAGAACACTTTTATTTGTCGAACACAGCAATTATTAGAATATTTTGGAGAAGATAGTAATTATAAATGTGGGAAATGTGATGTATGTGTAGAGAGGAAAAAATTAGACTTGAGCGACTTGACTTTTGAGAAAATCAAGGAAACCATTAAAGGTTTGCTAATTGAAAAAGAATTAACATCTACAGAAATTATTGGTGAGATAAAAGATATAAAAGAAGAAAAAATATTAAAAGTATTGCAATGGCTTTCTGATAGTGAAAAAATAAAACTCACTGAAAATAAATATTCATGGAGTCCATAATTATTCTAAATTTAACAATTTTCTTGGCACTCCCTGCTACACTAGGATTGCATTATGTAGTTTGATTTTAACTCTCTTTCTTTTCTTCTTGCATCATTTTAAGATAAGTATCCATAGCTGTTTCACTCATTCCTGTGAATGAAAATCCTCCATCATGAAATAGGTTTTGCATGGTTACTTTTCTAGTATAATCTGAAAATAAAGAAATACAGTAATCAGCACATTCATCAGATGAAGCATTTCCAAGTGGAGATAAATCATTTGCAAAACGATAGAAGCCATCAAAACCAGCTATACCACTTCCTGCAGTTGTATCAGTTGGAGATTGAGAAATAGTATTTACTCTTACTTTTTTCCTTAACCCATAATGATAACCAAAACTTCTAGCAATAGATTCTAGCATGGCTTTATTGTCCGCCATATCATTATAAGTATGAAACACCCTTTGTGCAGCAATATAGGATAAACCAATAATTGACCCCCACTCATTCATAGCATCCAGCTCCCAAGCAGCTTGCATGGTTTTATGAAAAGACAAAGCCGAAACATCATAACCCTTCATGTTCCAATCATAATTTTGTTCGTAATATTTTCTTCCTTTACGCACATTTACTGACATACCTATAGAGTGTAATACAAAATCAATCTTTCCGCCCAACTCTTCCATTGCACCTTCATACAATGCTTTTAAATCTTCCATTGAAGTTGCGTCAGCAGGAATTACTTTTGAACCAGTTTCTTCTGCTAACTCATTGATAGTTCCCATTCGTAATGCGATTGGTGCATTTGTTAAAACAAATTTAGCTCCCTCCTCATGCGCATGTTGTGCTACTTTCCAAGCGATAGATTTGTTATCCAGAGCTCCAAAAATGATTCCTCTTTTTCCTTTTAAAATATTATTTGACATTTTTTTGTTATTTTTATTTGCAAATATAAACTTATTGATTTAATAATTCGTCAGCATTTTTAATTGCAGTTGCGGTTATTTTCTCTCCACTTAGGAGTTTGGCTAACTCATTTATTCTTTCCTCTTTGTTTAACTCCTTTATTATCGAATTGCTTTTCCCTGATTTTACCTCTTTGTATATCAAATAATGTTGATTTCCTTTTGCTGCCACTTGTGGCAAATGCGTGATAGCAATTATTTGTTTTTTCTCTCCAATTTTTCTCATCATCTCCCCCATTAAGCTAGCAATTTCTCCACTTACGCCACTATCAATTTCATCAAAAACTAAACATTGTGTATCCTGGTATTCTGCAGAAATATATTTGATTGCCAGCATCAACCTAGAAAGTTCTCCGCCAGATATAATACTGCTTAAACTCTCTAATTTTCTCCCTTTATTTGCCGAAAATAAAAAGATAACATCATCCTTTCCGTTTTTACTTAAATTTTCTGATTCCTTTATTTCAATCTTGAAATCTGCAAATGACATTCCTAACTTTTTTAGAATATTTTTTATCTGATTTTCAATCCCTGGAATTGTACTTTTTCTGTTTTTGGTTATCTTTTTAGAAAGCACCATTACTTTCTGCTCTTGTTTTACTACTTCATCTAAACAATTTTCAATTTCCTTATCGTAATTAGATAATTTATCCAACTTACTTTTCATATCTTCTTTCAACTCAATGAGTTCTGAAAGCAAGTTTTTTCTATGCTTTAAAAGTAATGAATTTATTATATCTATTCTATCATTTAATTGGTTTAATTCTTCAGGGTCAGAAACAGATTTTTCTTTCAAATAAAAAAGATCAGAACTAATATCTTTTAATTCAATAGCTGTTTTTTCAAGCCGATTATTTAGCTCGAGTAAATTTTTATTGTAAGTTGAAATATCCGAAAAGCCTCTAGTAATCTCTGATAATAAATCCAATATCCCATTATCTTTATCTAATAAATCTGTCCCTTTTTCTAAAGTCAAAGATATATGCTCGGCATTATTAAGCATTGCTAATTCCCCTTCTATTTCCTGTTTTTCACCACTTTTTAAATTTGCACTTTCCAATTCATGCAATTGAAAAGTTAGAAACTCCAACTCAGAAAGGGAAACCTCTCCTTTTTCTTGTAATGATTTAAGTTTGTTTTTTAGTTGTAATAATAACGAATATTCCTTTTGGAAATCTTTTAAAAGCAAATCGTGCCCACAGAATTTATCTAATAAAGAAAGTTGATGAATTACATCCTTCAAAGCTAAAGATTGATACTGAGCATGTATTTCAATAACGCCACTGCAAAATAATTTTAAGGTTGTAAGGTTTACAGGCGTATCATTTATAAACGCTCTACTTTTTCCAGAGGGAGTAATTTCTCTTCTTAAAATAGTTTCTCTTTCAAAATCAAGATTATTGTCTTTAAAAAAAGATTCATATCGTTTTTTATCAATTGTAAATTTCCCCTCAATAATGCATTTTTTCTCAGGGTTATTTAAAGCAGAAATATCGGCTCTTTTCCCTAAAATTAAAGAAAGTCCCCCAAGCATTATGGATTTCCCAGCTCCCGTTTCACCTGAAATTATATTAAAACTGTTCTTAAAATTGACTGAAAACTCATCAATAAGTGCATAGTTTTTTATATCTAATTGAGTAAGCATTTATCTTCCTCCTCCACCCTCATTCTTTGATGAAATTATCCCCTGATATTTAGTGGAATTTGAAGGGTCAATTTCTACTAATAGCTTGATTATTCTTGCTTGCTCGTTGGGAAATGCCTCAGAGTAGATTTTAGTAATTTCATCAGATTTTGCATCAAAGAAAACCTTCAAAATAAAAGCAGATGGATTACTTTGATATATCCCTCTAAGTTCATGTAATGCCTCTGTTATTTCATACCTTCCATCATCTGTTTTATCGGCAAGCAAATCCATCCCTAATCTATGATAACGATAATAACAATTATGAATTTCCTCATATCTTGAATCTAACAAATCATGGGCTAACCAATATCTATTCTTATCACTCTCAAAAGCTTTCCATCCAAGCTCTCTGGCATTTTGTGCATTGTTCACAATATTTTGTGCTTTAATATAATAAGAGGCTCCTCCATATTCTGAATAAGTATCAAAATCAAGACCTAAAACCATATACACATAATAGGCCAAAACGGAAGTTAAATTTGAAATATGAGCATTTTCATTAAATTCTAAGGATTGATACTCTAAATAACGGAAACGAAAATTGTTATCTAAATAATTCAACATTGTCGACTTGTAGGAAGTACCAAAAATTGGTCGAGTACTTTGCACTTGAATGGACGCTTTATATTCATCATTGGACACTTTTTCCTTAATATTAATTAAAAAAGTACATTCAATCCTCTCTTCATTTTTTACATTTGTATTAGTCCATTTTGTATTGTTAACAAACTCATAGATAGCAGTTTGCAGGGTTTGAAACACCTTTCTATCAGATGTTTGTATTTGAGAAGCGTTTACTTGTACATTGCAAAAAACCTCTTGTGCATTTGCATTAAGAGATATGTACATTAAGGAAAAGAGAAATATTTTTTTCATTTTAATTTTTGTATGATTTTGCCTATTATATCTTTGGCAACTTCAAGTTTATTTTTTAACTCAAATCTTTCTATTTTATTATCCTTTTCAATAATAGTAATTTTATTGGTATCATAGGCAAATCCTGCCCCTTTATCGTTAAGGGAATTTAGAATAATTAAGTCCAGATTTTTCTTTTGTAATTTTGCAATTGCGTTTTCTATATCATTTTCTGTTTCTAAAGCAAAGCCAACCAATATTTGATTTTCCTTCTTTTCTTTACCTACTTCTAATAAAATATCAGTTGTTTTTGATAAGTTAATTGTTAAATTATCTTCTGTTTTCTTTAGTTTGTTCTTAGCAACTTGAGTTGGATAATAATCAGATACAGCAGCAGAAAAAATTGATATATCAGAATGTTTAAATTTAGATGAAACAACTTTATGCATTTCTTTTGCAGACTCTACTCTTGAAATATTAATATTTGAATGCTTGCAATCTAGATGAGTTGGGCCTAAAACAAGCTCAACATTTGCACCCTTTTTAGCACACTCTATTGCTAGTGCAATTCCCATTTTTCCAGATGAATGGTTTCCAATAAAACGAATAGGATCAATTGGCTCGTAAGTAGGACCTGCAGTAATTAGCACTTTTTTTTTAGAAAGTGGTAAATCGGCACTTAAATCTTTTATAATAAAATCAATAATAAACTCTGGTTCTGCCATTCTTCCCTCTCCTACTAATCCACTAGCCAACTCTCCAAATTCAGAAGGAATTAATTTATTGCCATAACTTTTTAATTTCTCTATATTTTGCTTTGTTGATGGATGTTTATACATATCCAAATCCATTGCTGGAGCAAAATACACAGGGCATTTGGCAGAAAGATAAGTAGCTAACAAAAGGTTATCGCATTCTCCCATTACCATTTTCCCCATAGTTTTGGCAGTAACTGGTGCAATAAGCATTAAATCAGCCCACTGCCCTAATTCCACATGACTTATCCAATCTTTCGTATCCTCCTCTACCATTTTTGTAAGCACTCTGTTTTCTGATAAAGTAGAAAGCGTAAGGGTAGTTACAAAATCCAAGGAAGCATCCGTTTGAATTACCTTAACTTTTGCTCCTGCTTTTTTTAACTCCCTAACAATAAAAGCAGATTTGTAAGCAGCAATACTAGCAGTAACTCCTAATATTACATTTTTGTTTTTAAGCATCTTTTTTTTCTGATTGGGCTACAGGATTTTCATCCTCTACCTTATCAGCATCTCTTATATACACCTGATCTGCTAAAAGTTCTTTTACTGCAATTGCCCAAGGTTTTGGTAACCGCTCATAAAATTTCGATACCTCAATTTGTTCTGAATTTTCAAATACTTCTTCTAACTCATCAGAATGAGTTGCAAATTCATTTAATTTGGCTAAAAGCTCCGCTTTCATCCTCTCATTTAATTGCTCACTTCTTTTTGCCAAAACAGCTAAGGATTTGTAAATATTTCCTGTTTTATCAACAATATTTTTCACATCTCTAGTGATTGTTGTTTGTTCTGCTCCTGTTTTTTTGAATTCCATAATTTAAGTTTGTTTAATTGTTTCTATTAATTTTAATGTTTTTTGCTCTATGTTTTTTGCTTGTTTAAATAAATTACTATTAGGATACCTTTGCTTAAAATCATTGTATGCATCTATAGTGCTTTCCATTCGTTCTTGCTTTTTTGTGCTAATACTATTTTTGGCTAATTCAAAAGAAGATTCTATAATAAAAAAATAAATTTCCTCCTCATATTTGTTTCCTGGAAAATCAATAAGTACATTTTTAAAAGCAATAATTGCCGATTTATGATATTCTGTAATATAATATTGCTTGGCATTATAAAATGCTTTTTTCGCTAATTTCTCCCTTAATTCATCTATCAAATTATTGCATTCCTTTACTCTTTCACTCTTTGGATAAAGATTAGTAAAAAGTTGTAGCTGATTGATAGCTTTATAAGTATTCTTACTATCCAGCTTATAAATAGGCGATTCTAAATAAAAACAATAAGCAGTCATATATTGACATTCTTCTGCATGTTTTCCGTTGGGAAAAGTTGTGGAGTAAGTTTCAAACAAATAGCTCGCTATTAAATATTCACCCAATGAATAATGAGAATACGCATAATAATAATTTACTTCTTCTGCTTTTGCAGAACCCCTAAAAGCAGTGGAAAGCTCTTCTAAAAGCGGAAGTGCCCTATTATAATCGTCTTTTTCATAATACATCACTGCCTTTTCAAACTTCAAATTAAGATCAGAGCTTTTAAGAATTTTTTGGTATTTACTACAAGAAACCAAAAGCAGTAAAGTCATTATGGAAAGAAATGTATTTTTCATTTTTAAATTTTAGAGTCTGCAAAAATAAAACTAATAAATGGTCTTTGCAAAATTATTTTTATTTTGCTCTTTTACCTATGCATTGCATAATAAAACAAAAAATATTTAATAATATTGCAACTATGGATATATTCGAAAAAATTAGAAAAAATAGAGGACCTTTGGGTAAGTACGCAAAACAAGCAGAAGGATATTTTGCTTTCCCAAAACTAGAAGGAGAGATTTCTAACAAAATGATTTTCAGAGGAAAAGAAGTTTTAGTTTGGAGCATTAACAATTATATTGGACTTTGCAATCATCCTGAGGTTAGAAAAGTGGATGAAGAAAGTGCTAAAAATTGGGGATTAGGTTCCCCAATGGGAGCGCGAATGATGTCAGGAAATACCTCTACTCATGAAGATTTAGAAAACCAGCTTTCCTCCTTTATGCAAAAGGAAGCTACTATTTTGCTAAATTTCGGTTATCAAGGAATGGTTTCCGCTATTGATGCCTTGGTGGATAGGCATGATGTAATTGTGTATGATGAGGAATGCCATGCCTGTATTTTAGATGGAGTTCGTTTGCATTTAGGAAAACGATTTGTCTATAATCATAATGATATACAAGGGCTGGAAAAACAATTACAAAGAGCAGAAAAAATAGCTAGTAAAAAAGATGGTGGTATATTGGTAATTACAGAAGGCGTTTTTGGCATGTCGGGTGATTTGGGAAAACTCAAAGAAATAACCAACTTAAAGAAAAAGTATGATTTTCGGCTTTTTGTAGATGACGCACATGGATTTGGAACAATAGGGAAAACAGGAATAGGAGCTGGCGAGCAACTCGATTGTCAAAATGAAATTGATGTGCTGTTTTGCACATTTGCAAAATCAATGGCAAGTATTGGTGCTTTTATTTGCTGTACTGCTGATGTAGCTGAGTATTTAAAATATAATATGCGTTCGCAAGTTTTTGCAAAATCATTACCCATGCCACTTG
>JACNLP010000001.1 GCA_014381465.1 Flavobacteriales bacterium
CAGCAGAATTTAAAGCTGAAACACCTTATTATTATTCTACTTTTGAAATGCCAAAGGAGGTAGATGGGAAGCAGTTTGCTGAAAATGAAAGTGAGGTAAGTGATAAGAAAAAAATTATTGTTTTAGGTTCAGGGCCTAATAGAATTGGGCAAGGAATTGAGTTTGATTACTCTTGTGTGCATGGGGTATTAGCAGCAAAAGAATGTGGTTATGAAACCATTATGATTAACTGTAATCCTGAAACAGTTTCTACTGATTTTGATACAGCTGATAAATTATATTTTGAACCTGTTTTCTGGGAGCATATTTATGATATAATTCGTCATGAAAAACCGGAAGGGGTTATTGTTCAGTTAGGAGGACAGACAGCATTGAAATTGGCTGAAAAGTTAGAGCGTTACGGCATCAAAATTATGGGGACTTCTTATAATGCATTGGATGTTGCTGAGGATAGAGGAAGATTCTCTGAATTATTGAGAGAAAATAACATTCCATTCCCTGAGTTTGCAGTTGCAGAAACAGCCGAACAAGCAATTGAAATTTCTAAGACTTTAAATTTCCCAATTTTAGTTCGCCCTTCTTATGTATTGGGTGGACAGGGAATGAAAATCGTAATTAATGAAGAAGAGTTAGAACATCATATTGTTAATCTTTTAAAAGATATGCCTGGAAATCAGGTGCTTTTGGATCATTATTTGGATAAAGCAATTGAGGCAGAAGCAGATGCTATTTGTGATGGAAAACAGGTGCGTATCATTGGAATGATGGAACATATTGAACCGTGTGGTATTCATTCTGGAGATTCTTATGCTGTATTGCCAACTTTTGATTTGAGTGATAATGTGCGTCAGCAAATGATTGATATTACAAACAAAATTGCAGTTGCTTTGGAAACAGTAGGGCTGATTAATATTCAATTTGCTATTAAAGATGAGGTTGTTTATGTGATTGAGGCAAATCCTAGAGCATCAAGAACTGTACCATTTATTGCTAAAGCATATGATGAACCTTATGTAAAGTATGCCGCAAAAGTTATGTTAGGAGAGAAAAAAGTAACTGATTTTGATTTTAACCCAACAAAAAAAGGGTATGCAATAAAGGTTCCAGTATTTTCGTTTGATAAATTCCCTAATGTAAATAAAGAATTAGGCCCAGAAATGAAATCAACAGGAGAGGCAATTTATTTTATTGATGATTTACAAGATGATTATTTTACAAAAGTATATTCTGAACGAAACTTATATTTAAGTAAATAATATGGGATTAATAAAATTTCTATTTTGGTTTTTCTTTATTTTTTATCTAATTAAGATTATTGGAAGATTGTTAGCACCTTTTTTACTTAAAAGGTTTGCTAGTAAAATGCAAGATAGATTTCAAGGGCAATTCAACCAACAATATCAAAATTCACAAAATCAACCACAACAAGAAGGAAAAGTGACAATTGAAAAAACAAAATCATCAACAAAAACAAAATCAGAGAATGTAGGGGAGTATGTGGATTTTGAAGAAGTTGATGAGTAAAATAATGTTGAGAAATATTAAATATTTTAAAGGACTAGGAGCATTACGATTTTTTGCTGCATTTTTAGTTGTTATTCATCATGCAGAACAAATTAGAATGAAATATGGAATGCTTAACCTAAAGCAATATTCATTATTTAATAATGGCAGTCTAGCGGTTACTTTCTTTTTTGTTTTAAGTGGTTTCTTGATTTCATATCTTTTATTAAAAGAATATGGAAAAACAAACGATATTACGGTTAAAAAATTCTATTACAGAAGAATATTGCGTATTTGGCCACTATATTTTCTGCTTGTAATAATTGGCACTATTCTTCTTCCATACTTTTTAGGTTTTCTAGGTTATAAATATATTATGCCTTATAGTTTTAAAGATGTTTTCTTATACTATATTTTTTTCTCCCCATTTTTAGTAAATATATTTTATGGACACCATTTACTTGAGCCATTATGGTCAATTGGTGTAGAGGAATTGTTTTATATTATCTGGGCACCTTTATTTAAGTTTCTAAGAGATTATATTTTACAAATCATTCTTCTAATTATTTTGTTTAGGGTTGTTGTAATGTATCTTAGTTTTTTAGGTTTTTTCGGACCTGTAATTGAAAGACTTATAAAGATGCTTAGGTTTGAAGCTATGGCAATTGGTGGTTTAGGGTCTTATCTTATATATAATTATAAGAATCTATTCTCACATTTTATTTTCTCAAAGCTAAGTCAGCTATTTTTAATAATATTTATTATCTTAAGGTTATTCGGATTTCAATTTCTTTCAGAAAATAGTTTTGTCTTTCATTTTCTATTTACTACCCCTGTATTCTCTCAAATATTAATTACCACTATCTTTGCTTGGTTGATTGTAAATGTTTCAATGAATCCTAAGAGTATACTTTCTATGGATAGTAAGGTTTTAAATTTTCTTGGTAATATCTCCTATGGAATATATATGTATCATATGCTTATAATTTTTGCCATTCTTATCTTCCTTAAAGATTACTTATTAGCATTAAACATAATAAATTCTTCAGTAATATTTTATTTAGTTTTAACAACTATTGTAATTTTAGCATCTTATTTGTCTAAGATTTTCTTTGAAGATTATTTCTTAAGATTAAAAAAGAAATTTAGAATAGATAATGTAAAGGTAAATTCTTAAAATTCAAATTATGGAACAATTTAAAAAATTAAAACCGCATCTAATAATAATACTTTTTTTTATGGGTATTTCTTTTGCTTACTTTTCGCCAGTATTACAAGGTAAAAAATTGGAAATGG
>JACNLP010000073.1 GCA_014381465.1 Flavobacteriales bacterium
ACCCAGCACTTACAAAGAATAAGAATGGCTTAACTCCAGGAACATCTTATCGTGCATCTTCAAGAACATGGTGTGACCCTGCAGGTGGAAGATACAAAGCATCTTCTTGGACACCATTTATATTCTGGACTCAGCCAACTACTGTGAGATTAGGGGGAGAGAACACTGCTATTACTAATCTAGATGTTTATCCTAACCCATCAAGAGATATCTTTAATGTAAGTTTTGAAACATTAAAAGAACAAGATTTAGAGATTAAGATTTTAAATGTAATAGGAGAAGTAGTATTTACTGAAAGTAAACAACAATTTGTTGGGGTATATATCAAACAAATAAATTTGGTAAAATATCCAAAAGCGATATACTTCTTAGAAATAGAAACTAATGATGGAGTGGTGAATAAGAAGTTGGTGTTACAGTAAAAACAGGCACTAGAAACTAGAAACTAGAAACTAGAAACTAGTATAGAAGCTAACCCACCCCTAAGCTCCAAGGAGGGGAATGATACAAAAAGCCCTGCCAATTTGGTGGGGCTTCTTGTTTCTGTTAAAGATTGTAGTCAAAAGCAAGCTATTAACAACCTACTTTAATTCAATAAAAATAGTATTTTTACAAAAAAATAATTATTAAGTGAAAAGGATTTTATTTTCTTTATTTTTAATTTTTGCTACTACTTCATCCTTTACAAAGTTATTTGCACAAAGCTATAATGATGGACCGATTAATATGCAAGTAAAGCTTAGGGAAGTGCAAGGAAATTTTGCAGCAACAGATGAAGCTCTTTTAGGAGTAGGGTTTGCTCCTGATGAACTTTCTTTTAAAATATGGACAAAGGATAACTTAGGTGTTTATCCTTGGACTGGTGGAGTTTGCAATCAAGATTTAAATTTTACGCCAATTCTTGGGGGTGCAAATTCCATTGATTTCAACAATACAATTGCTTCCTTTTCTTTCCCTAGCATTACAGTTCCTCAGAGTTTAGAATTTAGGATAGATGCTTGGGAAGATGATTTACCATCTGATAATTTGTTAGGATTTTGTGCTAGTGGTACAGTTTGTAGTTGGGAAGATATGGTATGTTGTGGGATATACATTTTCGGATTTTGTGTTGGGATTGAAACGGGTGATGATTACAGATGTGATGCAAATCCTTTTTATCAAGGTTTAAATTACAGAAACGGACCTCCATGCCAATGGTATTCTCATGGATATATAAATGGTAGTGGATGCGTAAATATTGGTTCACAACCTGGTGCACCAAATACAGATGGTTATTATAAACCCCGCATTGAAACTTTTTGGCAATACACAAAAGGGACTTCTTTTGCCAACGCTATCGATTTAGGCACACTTATTTCTGGTACTCCGTTACAACATTTTAATAGTAATGAGTGCTATACCGATTATTACACTGCAAGCACAGGAAATGATGTGATTTATTCTTTTAATATTACTAATCCTACTGGAGTAAATATATCACTTTGTGGAGCTAATGGTGCACAATACGATAGTTATTTATATTTAGTGTATGATACTACAATTGTTGCTATTGCTAGTGATGATAATTTCTGTGGAGCTCAATCTGAAATTACAACACCACTTTGTGATGTAGGTACTTATTATGTAGTTGTAGATGCTGCTCTGCCTACTGATGTAGGCACATTTACTCTTACTATTACTGAAGATATAAATAGTGCATTTATTAGTAGTACTACTACAACAGATGTTGCTTGTAATAGTGGTAATAATGGGCAGATTAATGCCACATTAAATGGGGGTGTTGTCCCTTATACTTTTAGTTGGTACGATATTAATATGGTTCAAATTGGAAGCTCTAATACAACTACTACTAATTTTGATTCCATTTTAGGATTAGCAGCAGGAGATTATATCTATCAGATTTCTGATTTTAACAACTGCACACTTACTGATACTGTTACAATTACTCAGCCAAACGCTATTCAGCTAACTGCATCCGTTACTAATGCATCTTGCAATGGAGTTTCTGATGGAACTGCAAATGTAACTATTGCATCTGGAGGTACTCCCCCTTTTTTGTATAGCTGGAATAGTACACCAATACAAAATAATCCTTCTGCAGTATTTTTGCTTGCAGGAAATTATAAGGCAGTAGTTACTGATTTTAATAATTGTATTGATAGTATTTCAGTTGTAATTACTCAACCTGTAGCAGTTCCTGTTTCTATCAATTCTCCTACTTCAACTATTTGTCAGGGGAGTAGTATAAATCTTTCTGGAAATGGTGCATTATCTTATTCTTGGAGTCCACCTATTTGGCTAAGTGCATCTACTGGACAAAATGTAGTATCAACCCCTAACGCATCTATTTCATATGTCTTAACAGGAACGGATGTAAACGGATGCAGCAATACCGATACAATTAATATAAATATAATACAGTCCTTATCTTTAGGAATTACACCACAAAATCCAAGTGTTTGTTTTGGAGAGGGCGTAAATATCAATGTAAATGGAGCAACTACTTATAGCTGGGTTCCTTCTACTGGGTTAAATACAACAAGTGGAAATTCTATTGTTGCATCTCCAACATTAAACACAAATTATTCTGTAATTGGTACTGATAATTTTGGTTGTACCGATACGCTTCTGTTTACCGTAAATGTTAACCCAGTACCAACAGTGAATGTAACAAATAACCCTAGTATTTGTGAGGGTAGTTCAGCAGCTCTTATGGCAAGTGGTACTAATAATTATTCTTGGTTTCCTAGTACAGGACTAAATAGTACAATAGGAGCAGTTGTAACTGCTACACCACTTTTGAGCACTACTTATTATGTAGTAGGGGAAGATGTAAATGGCTGTAAAGATACTGCCATTACAACAGTAAGTGTAAACCCTAACCCTGTGCTTACAACATTTCCTACTTCCGAAACAATGTGTATGGGAGATACTTCTATGCTTTATGTAAGTGGTGCCAGCACTTATATTTGGTCGCCTAATACAGCTATTAGTTCAACCACCACCGATACAGTAACTATTTATCCGATAGTAAATACTACATACAATATTCTAGGGGTTGATAGTTTAGGTTGTCAAAGCATTACAAATATTCCTGTTACAGTAAATCCGTCCCCTGTTGTTACAGTGAGTCCTGCCGCTTCCATTTGTCTTGGTGATGCCACCATTCTGACGGCAGCTGGTGCTTTACAATATAACTGGACACCATCCTCTTCTTTAAATTTGGCGACAGGAAGTTCCGTTTCGGCTAGCCCTACAATAAACACTACTTATATGGTTAGTGGAACAGATGCAAATTCTTGCTCGGCAGCGGCAACTGTAATGGTAAATGTATTGCCTTTACCAATTTTGCAAATTAGCCCTACTTCCGCCACTATCTGTGAAGGAGATAGCACAGCACTTACCGTAAGTGGTGCAAATAGCTATTTGTGGTCGCCAGCTTTGGGTTTGAATACTACAAGTGGAAATACTGTTATTGCAACACCAAATACTTCAACTACTTATAATATTACAGGAACAGATGTCAATTCTTGCTGGGATGTAATTTCAGCAAACATTAGCGTAAATCCTTTGCCTAATGTAAGTGTAGTTCCAGCTATTGCTTCTATTTGTGAAGGCAGTAATATTAGTGTCAATGCTTTTGGGGCTAACAGTTATTTATGGAGTCCAGCATTTGGCTTGAATACTTCTGTTGGAAATTCTGTTGTTGCCAATCCTCAATCTACTATGGATTATACCATTACAGGAACTGATGCAAACAATTGCAGCAATACTGCTAATTTACATATTGATGTTGGGGTTTTACCGATTATTTCAGTAACTCCAGCTTTGCCAACTATTTGTGAGGGGAGTAGTATTACCCTTACAGCATCTGGTGCTACTACATTTAATTGGAGTCCTCCCACAGGATTGAGTGCAACTGCTGGAAGTACCATTAATGCGAATCCTACAACTACAACTACTTATAATATTGTGGGCTCTGATGCCAATAGTTGTGCCGATAGTATTTTACTTACTGTAAATGTAAATCCTTTGCCAACGGCTGATATTAGTCCAAATAGTGGCGGAACAATTTGCTCAGAAGATAGTGCAGTCATTATTGTTCAGCTGAGTGGAAATCCTCCTTGGGATATTTTGCATACTATTAATGGAACGCTTCAAGCAAACATTAATACAACTGATAACCCTTTACTTATTTTTAGCAATACAGATGGAGATTATTTAATAACTTCTGTAACTGATGCTAATGGTTGTTCCGATTTAGGAAGTGGCTTGGCTAATGTGCAAGTGCTTTATACCCCTTATGCCAATTTTGATTTATTTCCTCAGCCAACAACTATTTTGGAGCCAGAAATTACTTTTACCAATAATTCCATGTTGGCGTATTCTTGGATGTGGGAGTTTGGAGATGGCTTCTCTAATGCGATTGATTTTAGTCCCATTCACGAGTATTTTGATGTGGGGACTTATAATGTATCTTTGGTGGTGTTTAATGGAGTGTGTACCGATACTGCAACAGCACAAATTATTATTGATCCTGTTTTTACTTTTTATATCCCTGATGTATTTACACCAAATGGAGACAGATTAAATGATACTTTCACGCCATTTGGAGAAGGGATAACAGCTTACGAAATATTTATTTATAACCGTTGGGGAGAGCAAATATTTACTGCCGATAATATGGATTTACAATGGGATGGAATGCTTGGTGGAGAGAAAGTTTCTTCTAATGGTTATTATTCCTATATCATAAATGTAGTGGACGAAATGGATGTTCCTCATACTTTTAAAGGTAATTTACTATTGCAGAAATAGTGGAATTTTGTATCATTGCTTTTTAATTCAAAAACAATAAAAATGAAAAAAATATTTTACCTATTATTTGTATGTAGTTTTCTGTTTACATCCTGTGAGGAAGATGTAGATGATCCTTTTTCACCCTCTTCTTCTTTTATATGCAAAATTGATGGCGTACAACTTAGCGATTCTGCCCCAATTACAAATATAATTACTACTAATCCTGCCTTAAATGGTGCATTAGAAATTATTGCTACTTCTAATTTGAAAGATGGCACAGTTATGAATACAGTAAATGTTACTGTTTATGATTTTAGCTCTGTTACAGAAAACACAACTCTTTCTCTTGGCTCTTCTGGTTCAGGGGCAGTGTGGAAAGGAGCAGATACTTATGTAACTTCTATTCCTAATTTTACTGGTACAGTAAGTTTTTCAAAAATTACTGCAAACAAAGTTTCAGGTACTTTTAGTTTTGAGGCCTTAAATACTGATAATAGTGCTACAAAAGTAGTAGTTTCTGAAGGCGCATTCACAGATGTTAGTTATTAAAAAATGAATAAAACACAGGTTTTAGATAAAAAACAATTACAGCAAAAACTCGATCGTTTAGCTTGGCAAATTTATGAGCAGAACTATAAAGAAAAAGAAATAATTATTGCTGGAATTGCAAATAGGGGAGTGCTTATTGCTAAAAAGATTGCAACAACACTTACAGAAATATCTGCTATAAAAGTAAAATTAGTTACTATAAAAGTGGATAAAGATAATCCGTATAATAAAGATATTGAGGTAGATATAGAAGAAAAAGAGTATAAAAATAAAGTACTGGTTTTGGTAGATGATGTGCTTAATTCTGGGAAAACACTAATGTATGGTGCTAAATATTTTTTATCCGTTCCTTTAAAAAGATTATCTACTATTGTGCTTGTAGATAGAAACCACAATCGTTTTCCAATAAAAGCGGATTTTGTAGGAATTTCCTTATCTACTACTTTGAAAGAGCATATCTCGGTGGAATTAGAAAAAAATGTGGGGGTTTATCTTTCCTAAGTAATCAGCTTTTCAATATCCTTTTCATTGATATTTTTTGATTTTAAAACATGATTTGCTTTCTTGTAGAAGCATTCTCTTTCTAATAGTTTTTTGCTGATAAAATTCACTAACTCTTTCTCTGTTAAATTTTTAATTAGTGGTCTTTTATTTTTTTCTTTTTGCAATCTATCTTTTAAATCCTGTACTTTCATTTTTAAGTAAATAGATTTTCCACTATCTAGTATTTTTTGCATATTATCAAAAAAACAAGGAGTTCCACCTCCTGTTGCAATAACTATGTTTTCCATTTTGCAAATTTCATTTAAGCTTTCTTTTTCCAAGTCTCTAAAATAATTTTCTCCTTGTTTTTGAAAAATTTCAGTTATGTTTTCCTCTGTTTTCTGCTGAATAAAAGAATCTAAATCAATGAATTTATAATTTAAAGTTTCTGCTAACTTTTTGCCGATTGTTGATTTTCCACAGCCCATAAATCCTATTAAGAAAACTCTCATTATTTAATTTTTTTTTCTTTTAGGAAATGATTATAAATCAATCGTTTTGCTAGCTTAGGAAAAAAGCGATTAATAAACAAAATCAGTTTACCATTTGTGCTCATTGTAATGAAATCTTTTTTACAATTTATAGCGCAAACAATTTTTTTAGCTACTTGTTCGGCTGTCATCATTCTATTCTCATTTCTTGGACTTTCATTTTGAAAACTACCATCCTTTAAAAGTGCAGATTTTCGGATATTACTTTTGGTAAAACCAGGGCAAGCAATAAGCACATGCAAATTATTCTCTAAATTTTCACTTCTTAGGGATTCCAAAAAACCATTCATAGCAAATTTGGAAGCAGAATAAGCACTTCTCTCTGGAAGCCCAACATATCCAGCAATAGAGGAAATACCAACAATAGAGCCAGTTGTTTTTAGTAAATGTGGGAGTGCATATTTTGTGCAAAAAACAGTTCCCCAAAAGTTTGTATTCATCACCTTTTTTATCACATCTAAGTCCGACTCATTAAATAATGCCCGCATTGATATTCCAGCATTATTAATTAGTACATCAATCCTCCCAAATTCTGCAATGGTTTTTTCAATTAACTTTTGGCAATCCTTTGCTTTACATACATCAGTTACAACAATAATTGCACTTATATTTTTAGCTTTTATTTTTTCTGCAACAGCAGTAAGTTTCTCCTTATTTCTGCCAGCAAGCACCAATTTATTTTCCTTTTTTGCTAAGGCAAAAGCTAAAGATTTCCCAATACCTGATGAGGCACCCGTTATGATGATTACTTTATTTTCCATAAATTATATTATTTTTACTTTACAAATTAAGGGATTTATATGCAATTAGTTGAGGTAAAAAATAAAAGGACAATAAAAAGTTTTCATCAGCTTCCTGTTAAGTTGTACAAAAACACTAAAGTTTGGGTGCCGCACTTAATGCAGGATATTGAGCAAATTTTCGATAAAAAAAAGAATAAACAACTAAGACATGGAGAAGTAATCAGATGGATTTTACTAGATGGTAATGGAGAAGTAATTGGTAGAGTTGCAGCATTTGTGAATAGGAAAATGAAAACTGGCAGAATAGCAGTTGGTGGCATGGGCTTTTTTGAATGTATAAATGATAAAAAAGCAGCATTTATTTTGTTTGATGCTTGCAAAAAATGGCTTGGAGAAAGAGATTGTAATGCAATGGATGGTCCAATTAATTTTGGAGAAAAGGATAAGTTTTGGGGTTTGCTAGTAGAAGGGTTTGAAAATCCTAGCGTTTATGCTAATAATTACAACCCTGTTTATTATCAGCAATTTTTTGAGGATTATGGTTTTAAAACTTATTACAACCAATATGTAACACAAAGGAAAGTTACTGCTCCTTTGCAAGAAAAATATAAATTAAGGGCAAAGAGAATATCGCAAGACAAAGATTATTCCTTTGAGCATTTCAGGAAAAAAGACAAGTTAAAATATGCAGAGGATTTTCGAATAGTTTATAATAAAGCATGGGTGAATTCTTTTAGTAATTTTAATAAAATGAGGCAAAAACAAGCTATAAATATTATTAATAAAATGAGCCCAATAATGGATGAGAAAATAATTTGGTTTGCTTATTATAAAAGCGAGCCAATTGCTTTTTCTATTTTTTTACCGGAACTCAATGAAGTTTTTCGACATATTAAAGGTAATTTTAATTTGTGGGGGAAAATTAAGTTCTTTTTTCTTCTAAAATTATTTCCACCAAAAAATGTGCATGGAGTGGTATTTGGGGTTGCCCCTAAATTTCAGAAAAAAGGAGTAGAAGGTGCGCTTATTCAGCAAGTTTCCAATCAATTTATTGACAGTAAAAAGTATAAAAATATTATAATGACATGGGTTGGAGACTTTAATCCAAAGATGCTAAAACTCATTGAAGGTCTTGGCGCTACACCCTATCAAAAGCTAAAAACTTATCGCTATTTATTTGATAGAAATGCAGAATTTCGGAGGTATCCTATTCATATATAAAACTTATGCCAAAAATATTTTTTTCTTACGAAATAGTAATATATTTGCAGCCGTTTTTAAATGACCTGATAGCTCAGCAGGTAGAGCATCTCCCTTTTAAGGAGAGGGTCCTGGGTTCGAGCCCCAGTCAGGTCACAAAATCCCGTTTTTGCGGGATTTTTCTTTTAATTTGATACTTTGCCCAGGTGATGAAATTGGTAGACATGCAGCCTTGAGGGGGCTGTGCTTTTACGAGCGTGTCGGTTCGAATCCGGTTCTGGGCACAAAAGAAAATAGCTTAAAACATAAGATGACATTGGGGTAAAATACTAACTCTTCAACCTTGGGTCTAAGGCATCTCTTGATGCTTCCGCAATCATATTATAAATAGTAATTGTAATGAAAATAGCCATACCAGGATAGATAATCAACCACCATGCTTCCAAGTTTTGTCTTCCTAAATTAAGTAACGACCCCCAAGTAACAACATCATCAGGAACTCCAATTCCTAAAAAGGATAAACTACTTTCAATTAAAATAGCAGATGCAATACCAAAAGCAATACTTACAAATACAGGTGCTAATGAATTAGGTAAAGCATGTTTGAAAATAGTTCGTATAGAAGAATATCCTAATGATTCAGCCGCTTGTACAAATTCCAAGGAGCGGATACGCAAAAATTCTGCCCTAGTAAAACGAGCAATACGCGTCCAACCAGTAATTCCAATAATAATCATCACTATCCAGATACTTCTTTCCACCACAGCAGTAATGGTAATGATAAGTAGTATTCTGGGTATGGAGTTCAGTAGTTCAATGCCTCTGGAAACAAAAGTATCAATAGGAACACTTACCTCCATACTTAGTTTTCCAAACATTAGTAAACGGCTCAGTAATCGGAAAAAGAAAGTGATTACAATTATAAGCAGTATACTGATGAGCATTTCCCACATTCCAGCACCAAATCCATCACTAAATGCATCAGCAAGTTCGTATTTTCTTTGCCCGAAACCATAAAATAACCCCATAAATACTCCAAATAAAGTAAGCCAATATTTTATCCTTGGCATCTTTAATTTAGTGTCGCCAAAGAAACCAGCCAATGCTCCCAATATAATTCCGATAATAGAAGCGATCCCCATAGAAACCAAGCCTACCATTAATGATATTCTGGTTCCATGAATTAAACCAGAAGCCAAATCCCTTCCAATACCATCAGTCCCTAATTTATGCCTGAATTTAGAAGGAATATCAATAATTTCACCATCAGAATTTTTAAATCTTTGCTTACCACTTGGTGATGCGTAATCACGATTGTACCTATCCATACTACTAGCTGAATACGGGATTGCTGTCCACACTACTTTAGTTAAATCCAGTTGCCTCCAATCTGCAATATCATATTGTAAAACTTGAATAAACTCTCCCTCTGTATTGTAGATTGAATCAGTTCTAGTTTCATCAGCAAAAGCAGGGTATAGGGTGTTGCCCTCATATTCGCAATAAAGCGGCCTATCGTTAGCAATATAAGGAGCAAATACTGCTAATATAACAAGAGCAAATAATAAGTATAAACTTACTAATGCAATCTTGTTTTTCTTGAACTGAGTCCAAGCATATTTTTTAAAAGAGAAATTTTCGTTTGTATTTTGCATAATTCTATTTGTATGAAATTCTAGGGTCAACTACTGCATAAAGTAAATCGGCAACCAAATAGCCAACCATTGTTAAAAATCCTGAAAGCGTAAATACTGTAATAATCATAGGGTAATCGTAATTAAGTATGGAATTATAGACCTCAAGCCCCATCCCAGGAATTGAGAAAATCATCTCAATAATAATGGATCCTCCAATGGCCATAGGAAAAATAGCCGAAAACACTGTAATTACCGGTAATAAGGAATTCCTAAGTGCGTGCTTTAGGATTACCTTTCCTTCTCCTAACCCTTTAGCACGAGCCGTACGGATATAATCTTGAGATACAATATCAATCATTCCAACACGCATAATCCTACTTAAAAAAGCAAATGAGCCATAGGTGTAAGTTATAATTGGTAAAATCAAAAATGGCATTCTATGTTTTAGTTTTACCCACCAACTCCATTCAGAGTCAAAAAGAGTAGGGTCTTGAATTCCTGATACAGGGAACCAACTCAAATTATCAGGATTAGCAAATTGTAGTAACAAAAGTGTTCCTACAAAAAAGGAAGGCATGGAATAGAGTATAAATAAAATTAAGGACATCCCTTTGTCAACTGCAGAGTCCTTTTTGTAGGCAGAATAAATACCAATAGGGATACTGATTAAATAGGCCAAGAAAATAGAAATCAGTGATAAGCCAAATGATATCCATACCTTTTGCCAAATCTTATCGGCAATAGGTTGTCCGTCAATATAAGAAATTCCGAAATCTCCCCTTATCAATCCTTTTCTGTACTTGCCATCTCCAACTAGCCAATAGTGGTATTGGTTTTTACCACCATACCAATTGATAGCTGGAATGTAATTTTTCCATCTTGTTGCATTGCTAAACATTTTTTCTCTTGATGCTTCAACTAAGGATAAAGGAGTAGATAAATGAGCTAGAAAATTATTTGAACTAACCAAAGCATTCATTTTTTTAAACTTATTAGCCACAATTTCCTCTTCAGTTATTTCCAGTAAACTTCCCACTTCAAAGCCAAACTGATTAACTGCCTCATTCACTGAGTTTAAAGATAGTGTATTATCCTTAGTAACAATTGCTTTTGCATCTACTTTTTGTGCTTGTTTTTGTAAGAGAAGTAACTGCTTATAATAATCAGATACTGCTGCCCAATTACCACTTTTATGAGTTAACTCTTCAAGGTTTGCTTTGTGGTATTTATCTTGAATTTTATATAGAGTGTCAGAGGATGCTAAATCAGTAACGCTTATATAGAAGATTGGTAAGTCAAGCCCTAATTTTTTTCTTAATTCTTGTTTTATCTTCTTTGATGCTCCTGATTGTTGTTCAGCAGAACCTTCATTTCCAGCAGCTTTAGATAACCTTTCAACAGGATCTCCAGGTGCATTTATACTAATAATAAATGCTATTAATGAAATAGCAATAAGCATTGGTATAAAAGTTAAAACTCTTTTTAGTGTGTATTTTAACATAATTAGTTTTTATTTTAAGTTTTCAGTTGGAGTCATGTTTTTAGATACATATTCAGCCTTTAAATCTAGGTTTTGAAGCATAACTCCAGGTCTTTCATAGTACATTCCTCTATTGTTGAATCTTTTATGAATTGCAAATTTTCTTTTAGTAGAGTACATAAATACATAAGGTTGATCTTCATAAACCTTAGCTTGTAACTTCATTAATGCTGCATTGTGTTGCTCTGGGTCAAGTGTTAGATTTGCATCCTCAATTAATGCATCTGATTCAGCATCACCAAAACCACAAAAATTAGATCCTTTAGTTACCCAAGATGAAGTGTGCCAAAGTTGCATAGGATTAGAGTAAGAAGCAGAACCACCCCAGCCACCAAGCATTCCATCAAAATTATGATCCATTGCATTTTTGTAGAAAAGCGTAAAATCCATGGGAGTAGGCTCAGCAACAACTCCTGCTTTGTACATACTTTCTTTTATCATTAGTACAATTTCTTTTGATGTAGGTGAACTCATATAGCTTAACTTAAACGAAAAAGGAGTTTTTACTCCATTTATCATTTTATCTCTAATATTATCTCCATCAGTATCCACCCATCCAGCCTCAGTTAAAAGTTCTTTTGCTTTTTCTATATCTAGTGGAATAAGTTGTAAAGTGTCATTGTAAGTCTTTTTTAATGGAGAAATTAATGATGCCTGTCTGCTTGCTTTTCCGTGCATCATTACTTCAATAATCTCATCTAAAGGCAAAAGATATGCCATTGCTCTTCTTACTTTTTGATCAACAAAATAGGGTTTGCGTTTTATACCATCTGGTTTCATATTCATACCCAAATAAGAAAAAGCGTATCTGTCTAAAAAAGCAGATTCATAGTTATTGTTAAAATATTCACGCTCCTGTAGTTTCATTAATTTGATAGTTCCTAATGAGTAAGTAACATCAATTTCTTGATTTTTTAAAGCCAAATAAGCTGATGCATCTTCTTTAATAATTTTAAAGATAATTTTATCAGGATAAGCTTTGCTGTAAACCGAGCTGTCATTCTTACCCCACCATTTTTCTTTCTTTTCTATTGTGATGTATTGACTAGCTACCCACTCAGTTACTTGGTAAGCACCAAGTCCTACTAAATGTTCTGGTTGATAAGAATTATCAGCATTATTATAGGCATTAAACCAATCAGATAAAGCCTCTGTTTCTTTAAAGTTTTCAGATAATAAATCATCAAAAGTTACATTGTCTAAAACCCCATTTTTATCCCAAAGTGATTTTTGAACCATATAAAGTTCTGAGAAAATAAACTTGTTTTCCCAATGCACATTTTGTGCATGCATAGTAAACTTCATTGGGTTGTTTTTATCTAGTTCAATACTTTTAATTACAGTTGAGTAATTACTTCTGATTTGAGCATTATTAGTAAGAGGGCTAAGCATTAATTTAACTGAGAAAGCAACATCTTCAGCAGTAAGTGATGTTCCGTCATCCCATTTTATTCCATCTTTTAATTCATAACTAAAGGATAAATTATCTTCAGATGCTGTTGGCATTTCTTTTACCAGCATTGGAATATATTCTAAACTTTCAATATCCAGTTTTATTAATGTTTTTTGTGTGTATTGAAACACATAAGTTCTCATTGCTGAATTATCATTAAAAGGGTGTAATCCATCTGGTTGAGATGTAATGTGTGCAATAACTGTGTTTTGTGAGAGGTCTCTTTTTTTAACGCAAGAAGCTAATGTTGCTGATATAAAGAGGGTTAAAAGTAATTTCTTAATCATAATTAAATTTATAGGTCTGCAAATATAACATTTGGTAAAAATAATCAGAGAATTAACGTCTAAAATATTCCTTAAATAATTTTCTGATAATATTTGCTAGGAAAATAGATTAGTATACATTTGCAATCCAAAAATTAGTTCATTTATTTGTTTGTCTGAAAGATATTGGAGAGGTGCCAGAGTGGCCGATCGGGGCTCCCTGCTAAGGAGTTGTGCCTTTACGGGTACCGGGGGTTCGAATCCCTTCCTCTCCGCAAAATAAAAAGTTAAATTTTTATTTGTGGTTGTAAAAAAAGGATACTTTTGCAGTCCAAATTTTTCGGGGTATAGCGTAGCCCGGTTATCGCGCCTGCTTTGGGAGCAGGAGGTCGCAGGTTCGAATCCTGCTACCCCGACATTTTTCTCCACCAAAATCGACGATTTTAAG
>JACNLP010000015.1 GCA_014381465.1 Flavobacteriales bacterium
GCTGGAGCAATTTTCCAAGTCAATAAATAAAGTGGTAAATTCCATGGAGAAATACAAGCTGCTACACCTACTGGCTGCCTTAAAGTATAGTTAATCGCCATTCCGTCCATTTCGTGCATTTCTGAACTATCGTGTAAAATTGCTCCTGCAAAAAATCGAATGTTGGCAGGTGCTCTTGGAATATCTACATGAGCAGCTAAACTTTCTGGCTTCCCATTGTCTTTACTTTCTGCTTTTATCAACTCTTCCGAATACTTTTCAATAGTATCAGCTAATTTCATTAGGATATCTGAACGCTTTTGTTTTGGGGTTTTACTCCAAGTTTTAAACGCCTGTTTTGCAGCTGCTACTGCATTGTCAATATCTTGTTTTTCAGAGTCTGGAATTAGAGAATACACCTCTCCGTTAGATGGATTGTAGTTATCCAAATAATTTTCGTTTGTTGGTGCTACCAACTCTCCATTTATATAATTTAAAATCTTTTCCATTTCATTATTTTAAGTTTTTAGGCATTAGGAACTAGCCACTAGATTTTGTATTTTCTTTTACTAGTGCCTAGTTTCTAGTCACTTTTAACTCTTTATTCTAAAGACTTGCCGTTCTTCCACCATCTACCGGAACATTAATACCGTTAATATAACTTGCTGCCGGACTACATAAAAAGGCTACTGCATTTGCAACTTCTTCAGCTTCACCAAAACGATTTGCTGGAACCCCAGATTTCATTGCATTTGCAATTTCTTCTTCCGTTTTTCCTTGCACAGATGCTTTCTTTGTAATCAGAGTTTTTAATCGGTTAGTATTAGTGAAACCAGGTAACACATTATTTACCGTAATTCCATAAGCACCCACTTCAATAGAAAGTGTTTTTGCCCAATTTGCAACTGCTGCACGGATTGTATTAGAAACTCCCAAACCAGGGATTGGCGCTTTTACTGATGTAGAAATAATATTGATAATTCTACCAAAACCTGCTGCTTTCATTCCTTTTATAACCTTTTGTACCAATATTTGATTGTTGATTAAATGCATTCTAAATGCATCTTCAAAAGAAGAAGTTTCTGCATCTGTAATAGGACCTCCTGCAGGACCTCCAGTATTGTTGATTAGAATATGATAATCATCCGAAAGTGTATCTATTTTTTCTTTCAAACTATCAGAATCAGAAAAATCAATACATAAAAAAGAATGCGTTTGTCCTTGGGATTTATCCAGGTGGTTTAACACATTCAAAAGTTTACTTTCGTTTCGGGCAATAAGGGTAATGTTTGCTCCTAATTTTGCCAATTCTATTGCAGATGCCTCTCCAATTCCTTGGGTACTTCCGCATACAATTGCATTTTTATTTTTTAAGTTTAAATTCATTTATTTTGTATAATTAAATCCTAAAGTATCTTTTATATTTTTTGGTAATTCTGGCAGGTAGGAACGAGAAATCATTAAAGTAGAGATGTTTGCCAAGTCCGTAAATAATTTATGTTTATCCACAGTTTGCTTCAAATAACCCTGTCCAGAACTTCCTCCGGTTCCAATTTTTTGTCCTAACATTTTTTCTACCATTTGTACATGACGGAACCTCCAAGTTGCAATTTTATGGTCAAGTTCTACCAGACTTCTTAAAAACTGATAAGGTAAATGTAAAATAGGTTGGTCTCGGTATAAATTAATCAGTAGTGCCGACATAGTTGCTTTGTAAGAAAGTGTCGTTTCCCCATCTTCCATTGCCTTATTATGTTCGTCTTCACTCAATACTCTTTCAAAATATTTTTTGTTTTCTTCAATCATACGAATTCTGAGGGCTCTATCTTCATCCGTTAAGTTAGCGGCTTTAATTCCTGCAATTTCTTTCTCTAACATTTCATTTACTGCTCCTTCATATTTTGAAATAAAATCAAAACCTTCCATTTTTAAGAAAGGAATACGCTCTAACCATTTTTCTATCAAAGAAAATAGAGAGTTGTTTTCTTCTAATTCTAAAATTTCTTCTTTCTTTTTCCCTTCAAATTGCGCATGATAAGGACAACCGCCAAACTGATGTCTTTTTTTAATTTTTAAGCCTAACATAACTTCCAGTTTTCGGAATTGGTGCGACTGAAACCCAGAAGCGGGAGATAAGTGATGACGGAAATCCAAGAAATCCAAAGAAGTCATAGTTTCCAAAATATCCAACTGCCCAACAAGAGTCGTCATAATTTTATTTACCCTATCCATCCTTCTTACAATAATCCCAATATTACTTTCGTCAATTTTATCTGCTTTAAACAAATCCATAGCCGACTGAATTTCGTGCAATATTTGTTTGAACCATAATTCATAAGTTTGGTGAATAATAATAAAGAGCATTTCTTCATGTGCCGCCCCTTTCCCTTTATCGCTTATTGGGTGTTGTGCATCTAGCACTTTATCGAGTGCTAAGTAATTTATATAGTGTACGGATGATGTTTTTTCTGACATTATTTGAAATTTTTAATGCAGTAAAAGTAAGCAATATGATTTAAAACATCAAAGAAGAGAAGCCTAAAATAATATAGAAGAACAAACTAAGACCTTCTACCCAAAAGGAATAATATAAATCACTTCTATTTATATCCGATTTTATTATAAATATTGAAGCTACTAAAAGTACAAAAATTATTGCAATTAAATGAACTAAAAGAACTTGCTGATATAAAAACAAAAATACCATTAACAATTCAGCAATAAATAAAGCACTAATGCTAATTAGTTTTGATTTGTGTACTCCAAAAATAATTGGAATTGTTTTGAGTTGTTTATCATCAAATTTTAAATCTCTAATATCAAAAGGAATCGTAATAGCAAAAACAAATAAAAATCTGGCAATGAGTTGTAATAATACATTTTGGTTGAGGGGGATATTATTTTCTAAAACCAATAACAACATGGTGCTAATGGTCCAAACTAAAGAAATAATAAAAATTTTGGTAAACGGAATTTTCATGATACCAAAAGGATATAAAACAGATAAAACTCCAGATAAAACAACAACAATTTGAGTGCTTGATTTGAAATCAATAAATCGATAAATACTCATTATCATCCCAACAAGCATTAAAAGATAAATTGCTATTTTATTTTTAAATAACCAAACTCTCCTTGTATGCTTTTGACCTTTATCTACCCTAACAACGCTTTGAAAATTATAGGTAAAAATAGTTGCAAAAAACACAAACTGAGAAATTTTATAATTGGAGGTTTCAATTAATATCTCTGAACTTAAAGCAAGAGCTAAGACACAAAATGCAACCCAAATATTACTAAAAATGAAAAAATGGAAAAGGCGTTTTAATAACATAATTTTGCTGTAAAAATAATGAAAAAAATAAGATGCTTTTTTCTTTACTAAATCTTTACTTATTATTTAGGCAATGTGTAATTTTGCGTAAAAAATATTACAATGTCAAAGTATGCGTTTGTAGATAGACACATAGGTCCAAGAAAAAAAGAAATAACTAAGATGCTATCGGCTATTTCTTACAATTCTATTGAAGAATTAATAGATGACACTATCCCTATACAAATTCGATTATCAGATGGATTGAACCTCCCAAAAGCCCTTACCGAAAGCAGATATATTGAGCACATAAAAAGTTTGGCAAAAAAGAACAAGAATTATCGCTCTTATATTGGAATGGGATATTTTAATACCATTTTGCCAGGGGTAATTCAAAGGAATATTTTAGAAAATCCAGGATGGTACACGGCCTATACGCCTTATCAAGCAGAAATATCGCAAGGTAGATTGGAAGCGCTACTGAACTACCAAACAATGGTGTGCGATTTGACTGCAATGGAACTCTCCAACTCTTCTTTATTAGATGAAGCAACTGCAGCTGCTGAGGCCATGATTATGCTTTATAATTCCAGAAGTAGAAATCAAAAAAAGGAGGAGGTTTTAAGGTTTTTTGTGTCCGAACTTTGCTATCCACAAACCATTGCATTATTAGAAACAAGAGCAGAGCCATTAGGAATTAAATTAGAAACAGGAGATCACAATAACCTAAATTTAGACGAAAATTATTTTGGAATTCTTTTACAATATCCTACAAAAGATGGGGAAGTTTTTGATTATGCTCAGCTTACTGCAAAAGCGAAAGAAAAGGAAATTGCAGTTGCTGTGGCAGCTGATTTATTGAGTTTAACAATGCTTACTCCTCCTGGGGAGTGGGGTGCAGATGTGGTGGTCGGAACCTCCCAACGCTTTGGCATCCCTATGGGATATGGCGGACCGCATGCTGCCTATTTTGCCACCCATGAAAAATACAAAAGAAACATTCCTGGAAGAATAATTGGAGTAAGCAAAGATGCAGATGGAAACAGGGCTTTACGCATGGCTTTGCAAACCAGAGAGCAGCATATCAAAAGAGAAAAAGCAACTTCCAATATTTGTACTTCTCAGGTTTTACTTGCGGTAATGGCTGGGATGTATGGGGTTTATCATGGAAAAGAGGGATTGAAAAATATCAGTAAAAATATACACTCCCTAACTGCAACTTTGGCTCAAGGGCTTACGCAATTGGGTTATCAGCAACTCAATAAAACTTATTTTGATACCCTGAAAATTGCTATTGGAAATGTTTCTATGGAAAACATCAGAACTTATGCGGAGGATGCAAAAATGAATTTCTATTATATAGATGAGAAAACGCTTTCAATTAGTATTGATGAAAAAGATGATTTAGGCAATATCAATGACATCCTTAAAGTTTTCGCCAAAAGCTGTAATATTTCTGATTCAGAAGATTTAATAAAAGAAGTTTTAAGTGGTGATTACACAAAAGCCCAAGCGTTAATTCCTGAAAATTTGTACAGAACTTCTACCTTTTTGGAGCATGAAGTTTTTAACTCTTTTCAAAGCGAAACAGAATTGATGCGCTATATCAAAAGTCTAGAAAATAAGGACTTATCTCTTACACATTCAATGATCCCATTAGGTTCTTGCACCATGAAACTTAATGCGGCTACTCAATTGTTCCCTCTTTCTTGGACAGAGTTTAGTAATCTACATCCTTTTGCTCCAGCTCATCAGGCAAGGGGTTATCATATTATGTTTCACGAATTGGAAGAAATGCTTTGCGAAATCACGGGTTTTGATGCCATGAGTTTGCAACCAAATTCTGGGGCACAAGGCGAGTTTGCCGGATTGATGGTAATAAGTGCATATCATAAAAGTAGAGGAGAAAGCCACAGAAATATTTGTTTAATCCCATCTTCTGCACATGGAACAAATCCTGCGTCAGCCGTAATGGCAGGGATGAAGGTAGTGGTTACCCCTTGTGATGAAAACGGCAATATTGATGTAGAGATTCTGAAACAAAAAGCAGAAGAGCATAAAGAAAATTTGGCTGCACTTATGGTTACTTACCCTTCCACTCATGGGGTTTTTGAAGAATCCATTATGGAAGTTACAGATATTATTCACCAAAATGGTGGGCAAGTATATTTAGATGGAGCTAATATGAATGCCCAAGTTGGTTTTACAAATCCTGCAAAAGTGGGGGCAGATGTTTGTCATCTTAATTTGCATAAAACATTTGCTATTCCACATGGAGGTGGCGGTCCTGGTGTTGGCCCGATTGGAGTTGTAGAACATTTGAAAGCTTTTCTGCCTTCTAACCCTATTATTACAACAGGAGGGAAAGATGCAATTGCCGCTATTTCGGCAGCTCCTTGGGGTTCTGCTTTGGTTTTAGCAATATCCTATGCTTACATTAAACTGTTAGGGAATGATGGATTAAAAAAATCAACTGAGTTAGCAATTCTGAACGCTAATTATATCAAAACAAGATTGGAAAAACATTATTCTATTTTATACAAAGGAAAAAATGGAAATGTGGCTCATGAAATGATTGTCGATTTCCGGGAGTTTAAAAAAGGGGGGATAGAGGTTGTAGATATTGCCAAGCGATTGATGGATTATGGTTTTCATGCACCCACTGTTTCCTTTCCTGTTGCTGGAACTTTAATGATTGAGCCTACCGAAAGTGAGAGCTTAACAGAATTGAATCGTTTTTGTGATGCTATGATTGCCATAAAAAATGAAATTGATGAGGTGGTAAAAAAGAAAGTAAGTGCAACAGATAATGTGCTGAAAAGTGCCCCCCACACCATTTTTACACTAACGGATGAAAATTGGAATTTTAGCTATTCCAAAGAAAAAGCGATTTTCCCTTTACCTTATGTTAAAGAGAATAAATTTTGGCCGTCAGTGCGTAGAATTGATGATGCATATGGCGATAGGAATTTACATTGTTCTTGTGCTCCAATAGAAGAGTATCAGTAAAGACTTTAAATTACAATTATTTTAAGATGAATAAAAAACGACTAGCATTTTCCGTATTATTTACCTTATTCCTTTTCTTTATTGATGAGGGACACTATGATTTAACAAGTTTTAAATCCTTAGAAAATTGGATTACTTTCTTTCCTTATGTAGCTGTAATTTATCTACTTTTTTCAGTAATAAATAAAGGATGGTCTTTTATTTTAGGATTTTTCCAGGATTCAAAATCCCATTAGGATCAAATAGGTTTTTAATTCCTTTTTGTAGTTGCAAAGCTTTTTCAGAGAAGACAATATCCATATAGTCTTTCTGTACTAGGCCTATTCCATGTTCGCCACTTAAAGTTCCTCCCAAACTTTTTGTCAATTCAAATATTTCTCTAATTCCTAAAGTGAGTTTTGTATTCCAATCCTCATCAGTCATATCCCCTTTTATAATATTGATATGTAAATTACCATCTCCTGCATGACCATAGCAAACCGATTTGAATCCATAGTTCTTTCCAATCTCTTTTACGCCTTTTAAGAGTTTGGCTAATTCTGCCCTTGGTACAACAGTATCTTCCTCTTTATACACTGAATTGGATTTTACTGATTCTGCAATTTCCCTCCGCAATTTCCAAATTTGATTTTTCTGACTTTCACTATCTGCCAGCAGGATTTCTCCACAATCAAATTGTTGCATTACTTCAAAAATACGCTCACAATCCTTATATAGAATATCCAAATTATCTCCATCCACTTCAACTAATAAATGTGCTTGCACATTGTCATCAATCAAAAGATTTACATCAGTATATTTTAAAGTCCAATCAATTGCATCACGCTCAATAAATTCCAAAGCAGAAGGTGTAATCCCTGCACGAAAAACAGCAGAAACTGCTTCACAAGCCTTTTCTGTAGAATTAAAAGGAACTAAAAGCGTAATATCTTTTGAAGGTAAAGGAATCAGTTTAAAAACAATTTTTGTGATGATTCCAAGCGTCCCCTCACTCCCAATCATTAAAGATGTTAAATCATAACCAGTTGCATTTTTAAGCACATTTGCTCCTGTCCAAATAATTTCTCCAGTTGGCAATACTACTTCTAAGTTCAGTACATAATCCTTAGTTACTCCATATTTTAGAGCTTTTGGTCCGCCCGCATTTTCAGCTAAATTACCACCTAAAAACGAACTTCCTTTACTGGATGGATCTGGAGGGTAAAACAAACCTCTTTCTTCAACAGCATCTCTAAATACTTGATTGATTACCCCAGGCTCAACAGTTGCTTGTAAATTTCTTTCATCAATTTCAATGATAGAATTTAAGCGTTCCAAGCTAAGTGCGACACCACCAAAAATAGGTAAACTTCCACCACTCAATCCTGTACGAGCGCCACATGGAGTTACAGGGATATTATTTGTATTACAATATTGTAGTATCTCTGCAATTTCTGCAGTTTTAGATGGCTTTAAAACTACCTCAGGAGGATACGATAAATCCTCTGTTTCGTCATGGCTATATTCTTGCAATTTTTCTTCATCAGTGAAAACATCTGTTTCACCTATAATCTTTTTGAAAAAAGAAATATCATCAATATTTATTTGCTTGTAGTCCATCTGTGCAAATTTAATTAAATTCGCCATTTCCAAAACTAAAAATCAAACACGAATGAAAAAGATATTAATAATTTGCTTCTCCTTAGTTTTTACAACTCCAATATTTGCACAAAAAAGAGACATTACCCTTGAAGATTTATGGAAGAACTATGCTTTCTACCCTAAATATATTGGTGGCTTTAATTCAATGAATGATGGGGAACATTATTCTACAATGGAGAGAACAGATGATGGGCAAGAAATAGTAAAAAACAATTTTAAGAGTGGAAAAAAAGTTCGTACTCTTTTTAAAAGTGCTGATTTTGATATTCCAAGAATTGGTGGTTATACTTTTAGTAATGATGAAAAACAATTATTATTAGAAACGCAAACTGAAAAAATATACCGTCATTCATCTAAATCTATTTATTATATCTATAATATTTTCACTGATAAATTAAAAAAATTATCAGATGATAAAGTGATGTATGCTACTTTCTCACCAAATGGGGAAAAAGTTGCTTATGTTTTTGAAAATAATCTTTTTATTAAAAATATCAGAAGTGGGAATACAACACAAGTTACTATTGATGGAAAGAGAAATCACATTATAAATGGCGCTTCTGACTGGGTATATGAAGAGGAATTTGCATTGGTTCGTTCATTTGAATGGGCTCCTGATGGAGAACATATTGCCTATTACAAATTTGATGAAAGCAATGTTAAAGAATTTTCAATGGATTTATTTAAAGGAGGTTTGTACCCTACCCAAGATGTATTTAAATATCCAAAAGCTGGAGAAGATAACTCAGTTGTAAAAGTATATTTCTATAATTTGGAACAAGATAAAAGCACTTATATTTATACTGAAAAAGATTATGAATACATTCCAAGAATTAAATGGACTAACAACCCAAAAATATTGGCTCTTTATGGAATGAATCGCCATCAAAATGAATTGGATTTTATATTGGCAAATACTAATGATGCAAGCAACAAAGTACTCTTTACTGAAAAAGATAAATACTATATTGATGTGCATGATAACCTTACTTTTTTGCCTGAAGATAACTTTATTTGGACTTCTGAGGAAGATGGATATAATCACATTTATCTAAAAGATTTTGAGGGAGGAGAAATTCAAATCACAAATGGGAATTGGGAAGTATCTGACTTTCATGGAGTAAATTCTGATAAAATGGAAATTTATTACACATCAACTGAGGATGGGTCAATTAACCGTTCTCTTTTTGTTCAAAATTTAGAAACAAATGAAAAAAGAAAACTAAGTACTATAAACGGAACAAATAATTCTTCTTTCAGCAAAGGATTAAAGTATTACATGAATTCTGTTTCCACTGCTAATACTTCCCCTAAATTTACATTAAACAAATCTGATGGAACAGAATTAAAAGTTTTGGAAGATAATGCTGGATTTGAAACTAAAATGGAAGCATTCAACTTAACTGAAAAAGAATTTTTTACGATAAAAACAGAAGATGTAGAACTGAATGCTTGGATGATAAAACCTCCAAACTTTGATGAAAGCAAGGAATATCCTCTATATATGTTTTTGTATGGAGGTCCTGGTTCACAGCAAGTAACTAACTCCTTTGGTTGGACAGACTATTATTGGCATCAAATGCTTGCTCAAAAAGGATATATTGTTGCCTGTGTGGATAACAGAGGGACTGGAGGAAAAGGTGCTGAGTTCAAAAAAATGACTTATAAAGAGTTAGGTAAATATGAAACAATTGACCAGATAAATGCTGCAAAGTACTTTGGAGGACTATCTTATATTGATGCAAATAGAATAGGAATTCAAGGATGGAGTTATGGTGGTTATATGTCATCACTTGCCATTACAAAAGGTGCTGATGTATTTTCCCTTGCAATTGCGGTTGCTCCTGTAACTAACTGGCGTTATTATGACAATATTTATACAGAACGCTACATGCAAACACCACAAGAAAACGCTAGTGGCTATGATGAAAACTCACCAATTAACCATGTAGAAAAGCTAAAAGGAGATTATTTATTGGTACACGGAAGTGCTGATGACAATGTGCATGTTCAAAATACTATGGAGATGATTTCAGCATTAGTAAATGCAAATAAGCAGTTTGATTTATTCATCTATCCTGATAAAAACCATGGGATTTATGGCGGTAATACACGCTATCATTTATACAAAAAAATGACTGATTTCATTTTAGATAATCTATAACAGAAAATTTTACTATTTTCGGCAACCTAATTTTAAAACAAAACTATGACAAATCAAGAACAAACATTTATGGGTCATCCTAAGGGATTATTCTATTTATTTTTTGCAGAACTTTGGGAAAGGTTCTCCTATTACGGTATGCGTGCCTTACTTACTCTTTACATGGTAAATGAGTTTTTTACTTATATTACTGATGAGGCTTATCGTGAGGAAATATCCTTTGGGATTTTTGCAGCTTACGGTTCGTTAGTTTATGCAACTCCAGTTCTTGGCGGTATGATAGCAGATAAGTTTATTGGTTTCAAAAAATCAATTATGCTAGGTGGTATTCTTATGGCATTGGGCCACTTTTTTATGGCCTTTTATTTTGAGAGTGGATTTGCTGGATTTGAAGTTTCAGCAATCAACAACTTCTTCTTTTATGCTGCTTTAGCACTTTTAATTGTAGGTAATGGTTTCTTCAAACCTAATATTTCAACTATGGTTGGGCGTTTATATCCTGAAGGAGATGACAGAAGAGATTCTGGATTTACTATCTTCTATATGGGAATTAATGCAGGAGCATTTATTGCACCTTTGGCTTGTGGTTGGTTAGGTTATGAATATGGCTGGCACTATGGTTTTGGGGCTGCAGGAATTGGTATGCTTGCAGGGCTTTTCGTATTTATGAGAGGAATGAATGCTGGTGTATTTGGCGATAATGGAAACCAACCAACTGAATATATAGAAAAGAAAATGTATGGTATGCGTACGGATTACTTCTTTTATTTAGTAGCTGCTTTAATGGTTCCTATTGCTGCTTTCTTGGTAAAGAACAATGCAATGGAAGTACTTGATGGTATGCAATTACATTCTTCATTGTTATCTCTATTAGGAATTGTTATCTTAGGTATTATTGCTAAAAAAATGATGGAACTTTCTCGTATGGAAGTATTCAGACTTTTAAGTGTTTTAGTATTAACTTTACTTATTACAGTTTTCTGGTCATTCTTTGAATTGGCTGGAACAGCTATTACTTTATTTGCAGAAAGAAATGTAAACCTTACTTTATTAAATGCATCACAAACAAATGCAATAAATCCAGGATATATTATCTTCTTAGCTATCCCGTTTTCTATGATGTGGGTATATTTATCAAAAACACAAAGAAACCCTACCACTCCTATTAAATTTGCTTTAGGTATTTTACAGTTAGGTTTAGGATTCTTAGTGTTTGCTATGAGTGCACAGTACATGGATGCAGCAGGTCGTACTCCATTCATGTTCCTAATGATAGGATACTTATTATTAACAACTGGAGAATTATTCATCTCTCCTATCGGATTATCTAAAGTTACTGAACTATCTCCAAAAAGTATGACTGCCTTTATGATGGGAGTTTATTTCTTATCCTCTTCTTATGCGCATTATATTTCAGGAGCAATTGCAAAATTAACCACTGGAACAGAGACCGGAGCTATTCCTGAACCAGGATTTATGACTACTATAATTGAAAAAGTTACTGGTTTTGCAGGAGGGTATTCTGAATCATCAATAGAAGGTGTACAATCTTTAGTAAGTTATACTTCAGTATTTACACAAGTTGGTGTAGTGGCAATAGGAATGGCTATTTTTGCGTTCATACTAACACCAGTACTTAAAAAATGGATGCATGGCGTTCACTAAAAAATTAATTAAAAACAAAAAACAAATGAAAAAATTATTAGTAATATTATTAGTTGCATTTTCTCTTAATGGATTTGCACAACAAAAACCATTGGAGTGGCATACAGATGTAAACAAAGCCATTAACTTATCTGTACAAACAGAAAAACCTTTATTCTTCTTTTTCACAGGAAGTGATTGGTGTGGATGGTGCAAACGCTTGCAAAGGGAAGTTTTCTTCAAACCAGAATTTAAGACCTGGGCAAATAAAAATGTAGTATTGGTGGAGTTAGATTTCCCAAAAAGAACAAAACTTTCTGCTGAATTACAAAAACAAAACAGAGAACTAGCAAATATGTTTGGTGTTAGAGGTTATCCTACTATTTGGTTTGTAACTCCTGAAATTAAGGATGGTAAAGTAAACTTCAACAAACTAGGTTCTCAAGGTTATGTTGCTGGCGGCCCGACCGCTTGGATTGCTGGAGCCAATAAAATAATCAAACTAAAATAATGAGAAAGTTTTTCTGTATCGGTTTATTATTGCTGAGCATTTCTGTTTTTTCACAAGGAGAAGCAAAAACAGAAATACAATGGTTGAATATTGAAAAAGCAGAAAAATTAGCAGCAAAATACAATAGTGATATGCTTGTTTTCTTTTTTAGAAATGGTTGCCCAGAATGTAAAAAAATGAAAGCAGAAACTTTACAAAATCCTGAGATTATAAAACTTATTAATGAAAATTTTTTTCCTGTGATGCTAAATGCAAGAACGAAAGATACTATTGTTTACAATGGTAAAGAATATATAAATCAGCAACCTGCTGAACACGGAAATAATTTTCGACATGATTTATATCACGAATTAGCCAATGCAATTAAAGGGAGATACTATTATCCTTATATTGTAATAATTGATGGACAGCATAATAAGGTTTCCAAAATGCCAGGATTTTTCCCTGCAGCAAGATTAAAGAGAAGTTTACAGCAGGCTCTTAAATAAAAAAGGAGCTGATATTTTCAACTCCTTCTTTTTTGGGTGACTGATGGGATTCGAACCCACGACCCCCGGCACCACAAACCAGTGCTCTAACCAACTGAGCTACAATCACCATTTTTCAAGCCGCAAATATAAATATTTGATAATAATAATGGTAAGAAAAAGTAAAGTAAAAATGCCGTATATTTGTTTCCCAAATGAGCGATAGAAAACACAAAGAAATTCTAAAAATAGAAGGCATGACTTGTGCCAATTGTGCTTTAGGAATAAAAAAGCACTTGGATAAAAATGGGGTAAAAAATGTTAATGTAAATTTT
>JACNLP010000058.1 GCA_014381465.1 Flavobacteriales bacterium
TGCAGACTTCTTCACCTAAATCGTGCTACGCACGACTTCTCATAATCCTGATGTTCGCCCACCATCGCTTCGCTCGGTGGGCGAACGGGCGGTTGCTTCACCATGTTCTCCTCGTCGCAAAGCGACGTCGTCGAACATTGGTTAAAGTCAATGGCGAGTCCAAAGCCTTCGGCTTCTCCCTCGCCACAGCCTTTAGCCACCGCCCGTTAGGTGCAACCCAAAAAAAACCGAACCGAAAAAAAAGAAATAAATGAAAACAGAAAGTCACTCAATAAATGACGTTTTAGCTAAAAACGCAACTTCATTTTTTATTCCACCTTTTCAAAGAGCCTACGCTTGGGGAAGACCTGAAATCGAAAGGTATTTTAGTGACATTTCAAGAATAATCGAATCTGAATTAGACGTAAAACAACACGATAAATTAGAACACTTTTTTGGAACAGTTGTAATTAAGGAAGAAAAAGCAGGTTTTGCTAACAAATCAGTTGTGGTTGATGGTCAACAAAGACTTACGACTACGCTCATATTTTTAATTGCACTACGTGATTCTGAGACAGACCAATTAAAAAAAGACTTTATTAATCAAAACTATTTGACTAATAACGCTTCATCTTTTCAAGATAAGATTAAACTTAAACAAGTAACAAAAGATTGGGATTCTTATAGGGCTTTAGTAAATAAAACAGAACCAAATCCAGGGGTTATTAGTATTGCTTACGACTTATTGAAAAAACTCATTAATGAAAAGAAAAGGTTAAACTCACAAGTAGAATTTGAGCAATATATAATTGCAATTCAAAGAATGAATGTTGCAGTGATATTCTTAGATGAAAGACCTTTTAAAGGCGAAGACCCTCAAATAATATTTGAAACACTTAATTCATTGGGTAAGCCACTTACACTATCTGACCTCGTAAGAAATTTTGTTTTGCTTAATATGGAAAGCGACAAGCAATCAGATATTTACGAGAAAACTTGGCACCCAAAAATTGAAGAGATTCTTTATGAAAACACATCAAAATTTTTTAGAGATTATTTACAATACAAAACAGCAAGCTCATTAAAGGTTGTTAGTGATAACAACACTAAAGAATTATATCAACAGTTTAAAGATTTTGTTGATGCCGAATTTGATAGTCATTCTGACTTTATAAAAGATATTGTTCGCTTTGTTAAATGCTACAAATGGATAATATCAGAAGTTGTAAATGATTCCATTTCATCAAATAATTCAAATGATAGAATAATTAAGGAATTGCTTAGAAACATCTTCCACGATATTAAAGCAGAAGCATTTAAACCATTTGTTTTAGGCTTATTGGAATATCATCAATACACGGTAAATAATATAAAGCTAAGTGACGAAACTTTAATATCTACTTTACAATCAATACGAACTTATTTAATTAGAAGAAGGATTTTAGGACTGACACAAGGAGAGAACAAAAATATCGTCACCTTGAGTAAGAAAATAGAATCTTTATCAAATGGAACTGTTTCAATGCTTGAGTTATTGACATCTATGTTTTACAGAATTAGATTGCCTAATGACAACGAAATGAAAAATACTTTAACCTCAATGAATTTTTATGAAGGTTTAAAACAGTATTCAAAACTAATATTAGGCAAAATAGAAGAACACAACACAAAAGTAGCAGTAGATTTTCGTAATAAAAAAGTTACAATTGAACATATTATGCCTCAAACATTAGAGGATAGTTGGAAAGTAGAATTAGGCGAACATTTTAGCGATATTCACAAAACTTATTTACACAACATTGGAAATTTAATACTTACAGAATTTAATAGTGAAATTGGAAATAAATCTTTTGAAGAAAAGAAAAGAAAATTAGCTACATCTTCTCTAAATTATAGATTAGATGTTATTAATAGAAATACTTGGAATGAAGATAGTATCAAGGAACATCAATTAAATATGGTAAAGTGGTTCTTATCAACATTTCCTTTACCAGAAGAATTTAAGGAGAAAGCAAATTGGAATACTCAAAAAATAGAAAACACTTCTTTTTCCCCTTTGGATTCTGATGCAGGCGAAATGGCAGAAGGTAACAAGCCTGTGGAACTTCTTATAAATGAAGATGTCATTAAAGTTAAAACTTGGCAGGATGTTTTTATTAAGTTTCTCAAATATCTAAAGGATAATCCAGCTTACGATTTTGAATTTATACTTGACAATCAAACAGAATTATTTAGAAGAGATGAAACTATTATAAAGTGGAGTTCCTTAAAAGAATTGATTGATGCTAAAGTTGACTTATCAAGCCGTTTCAAAACATTTAACGGAAAAGTATGGGATAAAGAAAAAGAACTAAATGATGACTTACTTTTTGTACACATTAACATTTCAGCATCAGCCTGTATGACAAGAATTGGAAATGTAATGCAAAAATTTAATATGGCAGAAAGCTCTGTTGAAATAAGATTAAAATAAGAAATAAATAAGGGCAGCACCTAACAATGTATATAAAAAATAGGCGAAATAGTATTAAAATTAAGGGTTTTGGCTCTTATCAAACTTTGTGTTTAACCGAAAGTTTCGTGCTTCGAAATCGCCTACTTTTCATATACTAAACGTTGTGCGGCATACGAAAAAAGAGCCAACGCACAAATAGCACATTTGGTTTTT
>JACNLP010000041.1 GCA_014381465.1 Flavobacteriales bacterium
TCCTTACTTTTGAGCCCAAACTAGGACATATTACTACTTTTGGTGGGCATCCTGTTAATTGTGCTGCTAGTTTGGCTTGCTTGGAGCATTTATTTTCTTCTAACATTATGAAAGAAGTAAAGCAAAAAGAAAAACTTTTTAGAAAACACTTAACTCACCCAAAAATTGCAGAAATTAGAGGTGAAGGATTGATGTTAGCAGTAGAGTTTGAAAATGAAGATGTAGCCCAAAAAGTAGTTGAGCAGTCGCTTGAAAAAGGATTAATTCTCTTTTACTTTCTGTTTACTAAAACTGCAATTCGAATAACGCCCCCCCTTACCATTTCTGATGAAGAAATTATAAAAGGCTGTGAGATTATAAAAAGAATATTAAATACATAAAAAAAAGGAGCTATTTGGCTCCTTTCTTATTATTGTCACTTCTTCTAATTCCAAAAATCACTTTTGCACTCCCAATCATCATCTTCCATTGCGTCTATATAACTTTTAAAATCGTCTTTAGATTCAAAATTATCACTACAAACCTCCATGATCTGATCTCCATGTGTTTCATAATTGCCATTTGAATCGTAAGTTGTATACTCATAATTATCATGTGTACATTCCTTACATTTATTACAAGCTGTAAAAGTAAAAGCTACCGCTAAAATTAATAGAATTTTTTTCATAATTATTTGTTTTTAATAATGCCTACTCTAAAATGGTTTTCGGCTTCCCCAATTGTTTTTACACTGCAAACATAAATTAACAAAACTTAAAAATTCCAGTAATAACCTACTCCTATTGAACCTTGACCATTACCAGATAAGTCATAATTATACTCAAAATTTACCTTGTCATATAGGTTATATCCTAATTTAACCACAGGAACACTTAGAAAATTATCATAACCTTTCTTCTCTCCCATAAAGGTTTCAGAATCAGCATTAGAATCATCATTTCCAGAATCTTCATTTCCAAAGCCTAAATGCAAACCTGCTCCAACTGACCAACTTCTCCAATTATATGAAACATACATTGGAATTGAAAGCATTAAATGATCCTCATGTGTAGCATCAACTCCATCTCCTACTTCTTCATATCCAGAAAGGTTATATAGCAGTTTAGCTTCATAAGAAATACTCTTCTGATTATTAAAAGGTTTAAAAATATACCTATACTGCCCTCCTATTAATAAATCTGATTTCCCTTCAGGGTTAGCTCCTAATCCAAGCTTGAAAAATGCCCCATACCTATGATGGTTAAGTGAACGAATAATTGTTTTATCATTACTCTTATCTTTAATTTTAATTCCAGCAGGATTGTTGCAGATTTCTTGCAACTCTCTTCCTGCCGCAATCAAACTTACACTCCTTTCCTTACCTTGATCTGTAAAATAATTAATTAACTTCTTGTCATTTTCCGAAAAAGTCATATACACCTTTTCAGTATTCACATACGTTACTTTGCCACCATTCAAAGACTCTCTTGTATCTTCATGTGAAGATGGTATTGAGTGCTGCTTATGCCTGTAATACCAAACTAACACCTTACAGTTATTAGCCACATCATGATAAAGATCATAAGGAGGTATTCCAATAATTTCAGTTACTTCTTTCTCTGTCATTCCAGGACTAATTTTATACAACTTATCAATTGTAGTGTATTCTGGAATTGATTCTTGTGCTATTGCTGTAAAAGCAAAGGCCACTATTATTAATGTTATTATATTCTTCATCTTATTTAGATTTTTTATTGTTAGATTTTTTCACTTTAAACCCATTAAAAACCTTAGAAATATATTCATTAAATCTAATTTTTCTATTCCATAGTCTCCCACTTCTATGAGTGAGGTCAATATTAATCTGAGCATTTTCTTTTTCTGCTAAATCACATAAAGTACAGTCAGAACCATCAAAAACTAATTCTTCTACCTGTTTCTTTTCTTGTTTAGCTTTTTTCTCAGGAACGCACCTTGGTCCACAATTTTTCTTAGCATCATACTTCTTGTTTGGCTTATAATCGCAAATACAATATTCGCAATCTCCAATTGTAAGAACTGTCCCTAATTCAGAGATACCATCATTTCTTTGAACAGTTGCTTTCTTATTATAATTCAGGGATTTCTTATCCATACAACCGTAAATTGGAGCAATTTCTTCTGGTCCATCACAAGCTGCTTGCAGTTCTTGAGCAAATGAAAGCACCATTGAACCACCTTTCTTGCCTTCATCAGTTACTAATGACTCAACTTCACCTGCCCTATAGTAAACATATAAATTAGATGGGTCAACAAACTTTTCTACACCTTTAATATTTGAGTAAGAGTTTAAAGTTCCATGTCCAACTTCTTTGTGTTTATACTTAAACTGATGTATCTCACACCCATCTTCAATTCCATGAAATATCTCATATGGCTCTACACCAAGTGTTGCAACCACATTTTCTTTTGTCATTCCTGGGTTAACCTTAGTCATCTTATCTACAGTAGTATAATAAGGAACTATTATATTACTACAAGAACTAAATACTAATATCACCAAGAATAATTGTAAAATTCTTTTCATTATTTATATTCTTTCTTTTCTTTCTTTTCAGAAGATTTTGTACCAAAAGCATATGACAAGCCAAATGACATTCCATTAAAGT
>JACNLP010000014.1 GCA_014381465.1 Flavobacteriales bacterium
TAAATGGTATAGGAGGAATACGTAATGTATGATTTAGAGGGTCTTTAAAATATAACTTTGTATGATGTTTCTTTATTTCTAATTCTACTAAATCTATACTAGCAAAATACCTTTTTATTTTCTTTAATGCAATGCTTGATTTGTCTACTATTTCAAATATTTGTTCTAGCACATTATATGAAATAAGCTTAGGGTTTATCAAATCTAAACAGTCATCACAAAGGTCTGGGGACTTTAATCTTAATTTAACTCCATCCAATTTTTGATTATAGTCGTTTAAACATCCCCTATCTTTATTCATATGAGTTTTTTGTTGTACATCTTCTAAATCATCAAACATTAATAGATGTAATATATTAGTAACTATTTCAATTATTATTGGATACCTTATCTGAGAATCAACAAAGTTTTTCCAACTGGTAGTTTTAACATAAATATTCTTTTTAAAATCTGTTAATGAAAAGAAATTACTAAATGAGGTTGATGATAAGAAAATAACAATTTCTTTTTCTTTAATTGTATTGGCTCTTCTAAACGCATTACACACATCATAATAATCTTGGTGCGATTTTGGTTTTACTTCTTCATAGGTTTCTTCACTGCCAACAAATTTCATCAATCCATTAGAATCATTTAAAAATGAAACAATTTCATTATAAATTTCTTCTTGAAGATAGGTATCTCTAATAAGGTGTATTTTCATAAAAACAAATGTAAAGAAAAACTCCTAAAAAAAACATAACAACAGATTATAAATGAAATTAAGTTTCTATTTTTGCAGCCAACTAAAAAACTAAATTACAGTGCATTCTGAAGGACTAATTTTATTTTTCTTAGCTGGTATCGTAATGGTAGGAATGGGTGTATTGCTCTCATCATTATTATCTCCTAAAAAACAGAATGATGTAAAAGAAGAAGCATTTGAATGTGGTATCCCAACAGAAGGACCTTCATGGTTACAGTTTAAAGTTGGGTATTATTTATTTGCTATTTTATTCTTAATTTTTGATGTAGAAACAGTATTCATTTTCCCATGGGCAACAGTAATGAAAGAAATGGGAATGGTAGCATTTATTGAAATCCTCATCTTCTTTGTAATATTAGGTTTAGGTTTAATCTATGCTTGGAAAAAAGACGCATTAAAATGGGAATAGATAATACAAATAATCCTACTCCCTCAGAAAAACCAACTGTTCCTTCTGATTTCCCTGGAGAAGTTCTGCCTGCAGGAAATGGAGCGAATATAGTTGTAACTTCAATTGATAGTGTAATTAATTGGTCAAGAGCTAATTCATTATGGCCTTTAGTTTTTGGGACATCATGTTGTGCAATAGAAATGATGGCAGCAGGAAGTTCAAAACATGATTGGGCAAGATTTGGGGTTGAAGTTGCAAGAGCTACACCAAGACAAGCTGATTTAATAATAATTGCAGGAACAATTGTCAATAAAATGGCTCCTGTACTTAAAAGATTATACGATCAAATGGCAGAGCCAAAGTATGTTATTGCAATGGGTGCTTGTGCTATTTCTGGAGGTCCGTTTTTCTATAATTCTTATTCGGTAGTTAAAGGTGCTGATCATATTATTCCTGTTGATGTTTATGTCCCTGGATGTCCTCCAAGACCAGAATCATTATTGCACGGAATTATGGAGTTGCAAAAGAAAATAAAAACGGAATCTATCTCTAATCCAAGAGATGCAATGGAAGATTTTATATAATGAATAGAGAAGAATTGCAAGATAAAATCAACTCATTTGGTATAGAAGTTTCTTTTGCTGAATCTGAAGTTCCTACACAATTTCTTACGCCAGAAGTTTCATCAGAAAATGTACATGCTTTAATTTCAGAATTAAAAAATAACTCTGATACAAATTTTGATTATTTGTTTTGCCAGACAGGAATAGATTTCCCTGACCATATAGAAGTTTTATATCATTTAAGAAACACACAAAACAATTCAGAAATTGTAGTAAAAGCTAAAATTGAAGATAGAGAAAATCCATCAATAGCCTCTGTTTCTGATTTATACAAAACTGCTGATTTTCATGAAAGAGAAATCTTTGATTTATTTGGAGTAAAATTCAACAATCACCCAGATTTGAGAAGAATATTTTTAGATGATGACTGGGAAGGGTTCCCTCTAAGAAAGGATTATGTTGATGAAGTAAATATTGTAGAATTATAATGAGCGTAAAAGAATTACATAAAGCCACACAATCACAAGAGTATTTTGTGAACATGGGACCTCAACACCCTTCTACACATGGGGTTTTGCGTTTATTACTAACTTTAGATGGGGAAACAATAACAAAAGTTGAGCCTCATTTAGGATACATTCACAGGTCAATTGAAAAGATGTGTGAAAAAGATTCGTACCAACAGATTGTTCACCTAACTGATAGAATGGATTACCTTTCGTGTCATATGAATAATGAAGCAGTTTGTTTGGCAGTTGAAAAAGGTTTAGAGTTGGAGGTTTCTGATAGGGTAAAAGTCATCAGAACAATTATGTCCGAGTTAACACGCTTGTCTTCTCATCAGCTTTGGTGGGGTGTTATGGGTATGGATTTAGGGGCAATTACATCTTTCCTTTACGGTTTCCGTGATAGAGAAATGATTACAGATATTTTTGAAGAAACTTGTGGTGCTAGATTAACAATGAACTATAATGTTCCTGGAGGAGTAATGTTCGATATTCCTGCAAATTTCCAAACTAAAGTGAAGGAATTTATCACTCATTTCAGAAAAAAACTTCCTGAGTACGATCAGTTAATGACAAATAATATCATCTTTAGAAACAGAACTGAAGGTATTGGAATTCTTACAAAAGAAGATGCAATTTCTTTTGGAGTAACAGGTCCTAGTGGTAGAGCGTCAGGTTGGAGTAATGATATTAGAAAATCCCACTCATACTCAGCATATGATAGAGTTGATTTTAAAGAAATTATTAGAACAGAAGGAGATTCATTTGCAAGGTACAAAGCAAGAATTGATGAGATGTGGGAAAGCATGAATATAATTGAGCAGTTAATTGATAATGTCCCAGAAGGTAGTTGCAGAGAAAAAACAAAAGCAGTAATAAAATTACCAAAAATGGAAATCTACCAATCAGTAGAAACTGCAAGAGGAGAATTAGGGGTTTACATAAATAGTGATGGAAAGAAAAATCCGTACCGAGTTAAATTCCGTTCACCAGGTTTTTCAAATTTAAATGCACTAAATACTATGGCAAAAGGAGGGAAAATTGCCGATTTAGTTACAATAATGTCCACAATTGATTTAGTAATCCCAGATATAGATAGATAATGAAATTTGATATTTACGACTTTTCTGTATTAACGGCATCCATTCATCAGTTATTAGGTGAAATGATGGGAGAAACTGCTGTTATGATTACTGAAATGGTGATTGTTGGGATTGTTTTTCTTACTCTTTTTGCAATTTTAGGACTCGCTCTTGTATATGCAGAAAGAAAAGTTTGCGCCTTTTTTCAGCAGAGATTAGGGCCAATGAGAGTTGGTTTTTGGGGAACTGCACAAACAGTTGCTGATGCAATAAAACTCTTGTTAAAGGAACCTTTAATGACAAAATCAGCAGATAAGTTTTTGTTTAACCTTGCTCCATTTATTATTATAGTTGCTTCATTTATGGCAATTGCAGCAGTACCATTTGCACTTGGATTACAAGCAATTGATTTAGATATTGGTGTATTTTATGTAACAGCAGTTTCATCAATTGGTGTTGCGGGAATTTTAATTGCAGGATGGGCATCAAACAATAAATATTCATTGATTGGAGCAATGAGAAGTGGTGCTCAGATTGTAAGTTACGAACTTTCAGTTGGCTTATCATTGCTTACAATAGTTGTACTAACTGGCTCTCTTCAGTTTTCAGAAATAATTGAAAGCCAAAGAGAAGGTTGGTGGATTTTTAGAGGGCATATCCCTGCATTTATTGCATTTGTAATCTATTTAATTGCTGGAACTGCAGAAACAAATAGAGGTCCTTTTGATTTGGCAGAAGCAGAATCAGAACTAACTGCTGGTTTTCATACAGAATATTCTGGAATGAAATTTGCATTTTTCTTTTTGGCAGAATTTGTAAACATGTTTATTATAGCAGCAATTGGCGCAACAATGTTTTTAGGAGGATGGATGCCTTTACATTTTGGTGGCTTTACTGCATTTAATGAGGTAATGGATTTTATCCCTCCAATCTTTTGGTTTTTAGGGAAAACGGCATTTTTAATTTTTATGATGATGTGGTTTAAATGGACTTTCCCAAGATTAAGAATTGATCAATTACTTACTTTGGAATGGAAATATTTACTTCCAATTAATTTAATAAATATTTTAATAATGGCATTTATTGTCTTAATGGGTTGGTACTTTTAATCATGAAAGCAATTATTAATTACATAAAAGAAGTTGTTGGTGGGGTTAAAACCCTAATAAACGGAATGAAAGTTACCGGTTATTATATCTCTCATCCTAAGGAAATTATCACACAACAATATCCTGAAAATAGAGACACCTTAAATATGGTGGACAGATTTAGAGGGGAAGTTATTATGCCTCATGATGAAAACAATGAACATGCTTGTACTGGTTGTCAAGCCTGTGAAATTGCTTGCCCTAATGGAACAATAGAGATTATTCAAGATAGAATATTAAATGAGGAAACTGGGAAAAAGAAAAAAACAATCCTGAAACATGTTTATCATCTTTCAATGTGTACAATGTGTAATTTATGTATTGAAGCTTGCCCTACTGATGCAATTGAAATGGGGAAAGGATTTGAACATGCAGTGTTCGATAGATCTCAACTTACTAAAGTGTTAAATAAACCTGGTTCAAAATTAAGAGCTGGAGTAGAAGAATAATGGAGACAACTATATTTTATATCATCTCAGCAATTATTTTAGTGTTTTCAGTACTAACTGTAACAACAACTAAAATATTAAGAGCAGCAGTATATTTACTTTTTACTTTAGTAGCAACTGCAGCATTCTATTTTATGATGGAGTACAACTTTTTAGCAGCAGTTCAACTAACTGTTTATGCAGGTGGAATTGTAGTTCTAATTATCTTTTCTATATTACTTACTCATCAAATTAATTTAGATTTAAAGAAAATTAATTCCATAAAAAAAATAACATCTGGATTAGTATCGTTATTCGGATTTATTTTAATCGGAAATATCATTTATACACATACTTTTAAAGCTACTTCATCAGTAATTGCTGATACCTCAGTAAACGAAATTGGAAGAACACTTTTAAACTATGGTGATGGGGGTTATATTTTACCTTTTGAGGTAATTAGTGTTTTGTTATTAGCTGCAATGATTGGTGCAATTATTATTGCCAAAAAGAAATAATATGATAGAAGGAATTGAAATACAACATATCATTTTAGTAAGCTCACTTATGTTTTTTATAGGTGTTTATGGATTTATGACACGAAAAAATCTGATTACAATGTTAATGGCTATTGAACTCATGTTAAATGCAGTTAACATCAATTTTGTTGCATTTAATAAGTATTTACATCCTGAGAATATGCAAGGACATTTTTATTCTTTGTTTATTATAGCAATAGCGGCAGCAGAAGCGGCAGTAGCCATTGCAATCATTATTAACCTATACAGAAACCTACATTCTATTGATGTGGAAGATGTAAATAATATGAAACATTAATTATGGATTTTACTTACACTATCTATATTGTTCTGATTCCATTATTTGCATTTTTGGTAAACGGATTATTAGGTCATAAAATAAAAGATTCAATAAGTGGCGTGTTTGCAACTCTAGCACTTGGAGTATCAGCAATTCTTTCCTATTTCACTGCATACAACTACTTTTTTAAAGTAGGAAAAGTTGATGGTGTTTATGAGAAAATAACTGCATTCAATACAACTTGGATTAATTTTACAGACAAATTGCATATTGATTTAGGTGTTTTGATTGATCCTATTTCTGTTATGATGTTAGTTGTTATTACAACTGTTTCTTTACTAGTTCATATATATAGTTTAGGTTATATGAAGGGTGATGAAGGATTTACAAGATTTTATGCCTACCTGTCTTTATTTACTTTTTCAATGTTAGGATTAGTAGTTGCTACTAATATTTTCCAAATGTATATGTTCTGGGAATTAGTGGGGCTGTCATCTTATTTATTAATAGGATATTATTATACAAAACCATCTGCAGTAGCGGCATCTAAAAAAGCATTTATTGTTACAAGGTTTGCAGATTTAGGTTTCTTAGTGGGGATATTATTTTTATCATTTACTACTGGAACTTTTGATTTTATTACATTGAATGAAAATGCATCTATTTTAGCACAAGCTGCTCCATTAGGTTTTATGGGACTGTCTGTTTTAACTTGGGCAGTAATACTTATTTTTATTGGTGGAGCAGGGAAATCAGCAATGTTTCCCTTACATATTTGGTTGCCAGATGCAATGGAAGGGCCAACTCCTGTATCTGCATTAATTCATGCAGCAACTATGGTTGTTGCTGGAGTTTATTTAGTTGCAAGATTATTCCCAATATTTAGTGCTGTTGACCCTATAGCACTTGAAATAGTAGCTATTGTAGGAGGGGTGTCTTCACTTTTTGCAGCAATTATAGCTTGTACTCAAATTGATATAAAAAGAGTTCTTGCTTTCTCAACTATGTCTCAAATTGGATATATGATGTTAGCGCTTGGGGTATCAGGAATGGGGGAAGAAGGAACTGGGTTTATGGCTTCAATGTTCCATTTATTTACTCATGCTATGTTTAAAGCATTGTTGTTTTTAGGTGCTGGTTCAATCATTCATGCGGTACACTCCAACAATTTAACTGATATGGGTAACCTTAGAAAATACATGCCAATTACACACATCACATTCCTTATTGCATGTTTGGCAATTGCAGGTGTTCCGCCTTTTTCAGGCTTCTTTAGTAAGGATGAAATTTTAGTAGCAGCTATGAACCATAACCCAATTTATTTCTGGATTGAATGGGCTGTTGCAGGATTAACAGCATTCTATATGTTCCGTTTATACTTTGGAATATTTTGGGCTAATGATAAGAAACATGATCATGCGCATGAATCTCCATTCAGCATGACTCTCCCTTTAGTTATTTTAGCTATTGCAGCAACATTTGCAGGCTTTGTTCCTTTTAATGAATTAGTTACTTCTGATGGAGGCTTTCTAGACATTCATATCCATTGGAATATAGCCTTACCTTCTATTGCAATTGGTTTAGTTGGCATCCTTGTTGCCTATATCTTCTATAAAAAAGAAAGTAGTCTTCCATCAAAAATGGAAAAATCAGTTGGTAGTCTTTATACTTATGCTTACAACAAATTTTATATTGATGAGGTTTATATGTTTGTAACAAAGAAGATTATTTTCAACAAAATTTCTACTCCTATTGCCTGGTTTGATAGAAATGTAATAGATGCATCTATGGATAGTATTGCAAATATTACAAACTATTTCTCAGATAAAATTAAAACAATTCAATCAGGTCAGTTGCAACAATATATAACAGCTTTTATAGCTGCAGTACTTATTTTAGTATTCATTTTTAATTATTTAATCTCTTAAGTTATGGATATATTAAGTCTATTTGTTATAATTCCAATCCTAACAGTTGTTGCTCTTTTATTTGTAAAAGAGTTGGAAAAAGTAAGAGTGATTTCTGCTGTAGGTATGTTTATTCAGCTTCTACTTTCTATCAAGTTGGTATTTGACTATATTGCCGAAAGAGCTAGTGGAAATACTTCTGAAATGGTTTTCCAGAAATCATACCAATGGTTCGAAAGTATAAATATTCAATACAATGTTGGGGTAGATGGAATTTCGGTAGTGATGATTTTACTTACAGGAATCATTATTTTTACAGGAATATTTGCTTCATGGAAAGTAGCGTATCTTTCTAAGGAATTCTTTATTTCATTAATTGTATTGGCTACAGGAGTTTTCGGATTTTTCATCTCTTTAGATTTATTTACAATGTTCCTTTTTTATGAGGTAGCTGTATTGCCAATGTATTTGTTAATTGGTATTTGGGGCACAGGAAACAAGGAATATTCAGCAATGAAATTAACCCTAATGTTGATGGGGGGATCAGCATTTCTTTTGGTAGGTTTGATAGGAATTTATATGAATTCCGCTCCAGAAGGTCAAGCTTTAACTTATAATATTTTAGAAATTGCGAAACATAATATACCGATAGAAGCTCAAAGATTTTTCTTCCCACTTACATTTATTGGTTTTGGAGTTTTAGGTGCTTTATTCCCATTCCATACTTGGTCTCCAGATGGACATGCTTCTGCACCAACTGCAGTATCAATGTTGCATGCTGGAGTATTGATGAAATTGGGAGGTTACGGAGCTTTAAGAGTAGCAATGTATTTAATGCCAGAAGCAGCAAATGAGATGTCTTGGATATTTATAATTCTTACAGGGATTTCGGTAATTTATGGAGCACTAGGGGCTGTAGTACAAACAGACTTAAAATATATAAATGCATATTCATCTGTAAGTCATTGCGGATTAGTATTATTTGCAGTTTTAATGGTAAACAAAACATCATTTAATGGAGCTATTTTGCAAATGCTTTCTCACGGATTAATGACAGCAATGTTTTTCGCTTTAATTGGTATGATTTACGGAAGAGCAGGAACGCGAGATATAAAAAAACTAGGAGGTTTAATGAAGGTGATGCCCTTTTTGGCAGTAATGTATGTAATTGCAGGAATGGCATCTTTAGGACTTCCAGGGTTAAGTGGTTTTGTTGCTGAAATGACAATTTTTGTTGGAGCATTTCAACATTCTGATATTTTCCATAGAGTAGCGACAATTATTGCTGTTTCCTCTATAGTTGTAACTGCAGTTTACATCTTAAGAGTTGTTGGGAAAATATTATTTGGACCTATTATTAATGAAGAACATAAGCAACTTACAGATGCTGTTTGGCATGAGAAACTTCCTTTAATTGTTTTACTTATTGCAATTGCAGGTATGGGTATTGCGCCTCTTTGGATTTCAGATTTAATAATGGAAAGTTTAGATCCTATTGTAAATAAATTAGTAATGGTAACTCAATAAAAAATGGATATTACAAACTTTTTAATAATGAAGCAAGAGTTACTACTAACTTTAATAACTCTTTTTATTCTTGTCTCAGAGATATTTGTTTCAGATAAAAGAAGAATTATTCCTATAGCAATTGTTTTATTCGGAATACATACTCTTTTTGGTTTCCTTTATAATTCATACGGTAGTATATTTGGGGGTATGTATCAGAATAGTGAGTTAGTAAATTTGATGAAAAATATCTTGAATTTAGGAGTGTTTATTGTGCTGCTTCAATCATCCACTTGGCTTCTAAAAGAAGAAAATGAGAATAAAATTTCAGAGTTCTTTATTCTTACTTTTTCTACTTTAATTGGTATGAATTTTATGATTTCATCAGGAGATTTTTTGATGTTTTACTTAGGATTAGAGTTAGCAACTATTCCAATGGCAGCACTTGTTGCATATAATACTTATGATAAAAAGTCCTCTGAATCTGGATTGAAATTAATTATGTCAGCAGCATTTTCTTCAGCTGTTATGTTGTTTGGAATTTCTTTAATATATGGTCAATTTGGAACATTATACTTCTCTGAATTATTGTCAGCTGATATGACAAGCCCTTTGCTAATATTAGCTTTCTTGATGTTTATTTCAGGATTGTCATTTAAAATTTCGTTAGTTCCATTTCACTTTTGGACTGCAGATGTTTATGAGGGAGCGCCTACAAATGTCACATCATACCTTTCTGTAATATCTAAAGGAGCAGCTGTATTCATCTTTAATATATTGCTTTTTACAGTATTCAGAAACATTGTAGATGTATGGTCTGATGTACTATATGTATTAGCAATCCTTACAATGACAATTGGTAATTTATTTGCAATAAGACAAACAAATATTAAAAGGTTTTTAGCTTTTTCATCTGTAGCTCAAGCAGGGTTCATTTTGCTTGGTCTGCTAGGAACAAACGAACTAGGAATGGCTACAGTAATCTATTTTATATTAATCTATATTTTCTCGAATTTAGCAGCATTTGGTGTTGTTTCATCTATTGAAAATAATAGTGGGAAATTGAATATTGAAGACTATAATGGATTGTATCATACAAATCCGAATATGAGTTTGTTAATGATGCTTTCCTTGTTTTCATTAGCAGGAATTCCTCCCTTAGCAGGGTTTTTTGGGAAGTTCTTTTTATTTACAGCAGCAGCACAAAATGGTTATTATTGGCTGATATTTATTGCAGTTATCAATGCAACAATTTCATTGTATTATTATCTTATTGTTGTAAAAGCAATGTTTATTAATAAAAATGATAGTCCTATTGAAAAAATATCAAACAATTGGTACATGAAAACATCTTATATTATTTGTTTGATTGGCCTTATTGTAATAGGTTTTTATAGTGATATCTTTGAATATATAAATCAAATATCTATCGGAATATGAGTTTGTTAAAAGGGAAACATACAATAAAAGAGATTGATGGAGTAAGATGTACTGTAGTAGAAAAAAAGATTGAACAAGAAAGAGTAAATTTTCTTACATTCTTGTTAGAATTAAATGGTTTTGAGGTTAAAGTATTAGAAGAAAAAAGAAAAACTGAAGAAGATCCTCAAACATATTTATTAGGTGTTACTGACTTAGTTTTTAATCCTGTCATTTGGGTTTATGAAAGAAAATTAAAAACAAAAGATGGTAAAAAAGTAACAGCCGATTATTGGAATCAAAAAACCAAAAACCTAGAACCTAATTATTGGGATTTTAAAAAGAAGTATTAAAGATATTTATTTTTTACAGGTTTATATTAATGAAGACGAATTTCTTAGGAAATTAATTTTAATAGAATAATTCTAAAACTTTTGACAATCCAGAAAGAAAATTTCTTCCATAAAGTATATGCGATTGTTCGGCAAATTCCTGAAGGAAGAGTGAGTACTTATGGAGCAATAGGGAAAAACTTAGGCAGTGCTAAATCAGCTAGAATGGTAGGTTGGGCATTGAACAACTGCCCGAGTGATGTGCCAGCACATAGGGTAGTAAATCAAAAAGGATTACTAACAGGAAAAATACATTTTGAGGGAATTAACCTTATGCAACAATTATTGGAAAATGAAGGGCTTGTTATTGAAAACAACCAAATTATTGATTTAGAAAAATATCTGTGGGAGCCATCCTGTTTTACTCAATAACAATCCTTTTCTCAACTGTTCCACCTTCATAAATATAAAATAGTGGTGTGTTTTTTGTTGGCAACACATCCCTACCCAGTACATCAACTATTTTAATAAGTTTTCCTTTGTGTATTGGCAGTTCTTCATTTACTGAATTTACATTAGAACATTCAATATTTAACACTCCGTCATAAAAGTCCTGAATGATTTGTGTGTAGTTAAAAAGTAAAGGCAAGCTGCCTCCATTGGTGTTGGTGCTATCCCAAGCAAAAACGAAAGCATAATCTAAAGTATAGGAAGTGTTAGTGTCTAAAGTAAAAGGACCATTTGACATAATAGACCTTCTGTCAGAAGGCAGGTTTTGAGCTATAACTTCTGTCCAGGGAGTAGAGAAATTAGGATCAGTATCATCAGGAAACATAAAACTGCAAGTATCTGCTAAACTACCACCATGACCATTTCCTCCATATGTCATAACTGAATCATCACTCCAAACACCTTTTAAATAATTATAATAGTGATGTGGTGCTTGCGGATTGCCAGTAATACTAAAATTGTTATCATAATACATGTATTTATCCATGCTGCTATTCAGATATACTAACCCTTGAGCTGGAGGATTAAATCCATAACCATTTGAGGACACTTCATCATCACTATCCCCATTGTAAGTGTAGCTTAAATTTAAATTTATATTACAACCCACATAATCATCCAAATAATAGCCTAAATCCATATCAGTCCAAGTACCAATATAAGTGTCATTTAAATTATGATTTCTTCTGTTGAATAATGTTGTTTTCACAAAAACAGTATGGTTAAGTTCTGGGAAATTATCACATCTATATGCATAAAACATTATATGTATCTCTAAACCAATTTGTTCCCCATCACTTTCAGTGTGTACATCTCCTACATCATTTTTGATGATATAAACGGATTGGTCACCTAAAATATCAGGATAATCCCCATTTAATGGAATGTACTGTCCATCATTATCAACATCAATAAAAGGGGCTAAATTTTGAGATTGTCCTTTGCTAACATCACCATGTGCTGGCCAATTTTCAATTGCATCAGGCATTAGATAACTTCCACTACTATAATTAGCAATATGGTCATCAATTTCTGTTTTGTCAATTTTCCAAACTCTATCCCAATCAGCCATATCAATATCATTATGGTAGATAGAATCAGAAACAGGTCCTGACCAATAATCATTTCCTCCTTGTCTATAAGTTTGTGCAGCAAGTCTTAATTGTCCGCCATCATCAACACCACCAATCCAAAGGTCATGAGCAAAAATAGAATGTATTCCTCCACCTTTTGGGACTTCATATTTGGCATCAGTTAAATCCCAACACATAGCAGCAGGACCGACAGTTGTTGCTACATTATTAATATCTAGTACTCCCTGTGCAGCAGGTGGGCTTTGTTGGGCTATTCCTATAAAAGGAATTAGCAATAGAATTGTAAGTAATCGTTTCATAATATAAATAGGTATTGATTAATAATAGGTCAAAACTAAATCAAAAAATCACTAAATAAAAATCAAATTATTGTAATTATATCATTTCTTTACTTATACTTTAAATAGTTTACATTCTTAAAATGGTTTAAATTTAT
>JACNLP010000028.1 GCA_014381465.1 Flavobacteriales bacterium
TAATGAGAAATCAGGAGCTATATCAATAGAAGAAATTCCTGAAAAATTATCAGACGATATCGTAAAGAAAATTTGTGAATTATACGAAACAACAGAAGATGATTTATTTGAAATATTAGACGATAATAATGTTGTTACAAGGTCTAATAAATTCAAAGAAGGTGGTTTTGATTTTATTAAACATAACTATCCTAAAATATTTGAAGGTGTTGGCTCTAATAAAGTTAGAAAATCTACCGACAAGAAAAAGCAAGTAAGCATTAGAACTGAAAAATATAGTGAATTAAAAGAGTTGTGGGAGAAACTAAATGAAAAAGTAATTTTAGAATACAAGTTTGAAAAAGAAGATAAATTCAAATCCTTATTTGTTAATTTCTTGAATGAGCAAAACAGCAATTTTACTATTGAAGGTATAAAAGAAAGAACAGCACAAATTGAAATAACTGACAACATTGCTGGAGTTAAAGAAGAACAAGAAATTTACGGAAATGAGATAACGCCAATTTCTACTATGAAGTACAGTAGTTTCTTGAAGGAATTAGCAAAAACACTAAATATCAATATAAAGTCTTTAAACAGTTCATTTATTGATTCTAATATCGACATAAACAAATTTTTAAATATCGCCACAGTTCGTATTATTAAGCAAAAATTCGAAAATTATTTAATGTTTAACGCAATAGATAAATTTGGAATTGAATATCAAAAAGTGAGCAATGAAATTCATCCAACTAAATTTACTGACGAAAAAGGAAATGTATTAAAAGAAATTTCTGCTTCTGATGTTGGTGTAATGTATTCCGAAAATAAAGTTGCTGATAGTTATTTACTAGATGAACTGTTTTACGATTCTGAATTGGAGAAGATTAATATTGAGCAAAACTTAAAAGAAGTAGTTGTTTTCTCTAAAATTCCAAAAAACTCAATAAAGATTCCTGTTGCTGGCGGAAAGAGTTATTCACCTGATTTTGCTTATGTTTTGAATTATGAAGACAAATCGAAAAAACTATACTTTGTTGTAGAAACAAAAAACACAACAGAAGAAAGCTTGAGAAATGAAGAAAAACAGAAAATAAGACACGCAGAAAAGTTCTTTGGAGATACAATTAAGATTAAATTCAGAAAGCAATTTAGCAATAAGAAAATAGAAAATTTAATACGAGAAATTATAGTTGAAAAATAGCCAACGCAAGTTCAAGCACATTTAAAGTTTGCTCGTGCCTCACAAATTTAAAAGAGCTTTCACGCCAACGCTAGCAAGTTTGCGGCAAGAAAAGCCAGACACCTAACAATGTATAAAAAACATAGGGCGTTTGTGCTAAACTGAAAGGTCTGTGAGTATTAACAAAGTCCGCTAAATATAAAATTTGGCGTTTATAGAATAAAAAATAAATGCAAAATATTTATATTTAGCTAAGTAATAAACCGAAACGAAAGTGCTTATTAACTGCCCTACGTTTCTTATACTAAACGTTAGGCGTAAAAGGCTGCATAAAAAAAGAAGAGCTAAAAGGAAGAATAAGTTAGATAAAATACTAAAACTGCACCTCTAATTCCACAGCTTTTCCATCACGAATAACAGTTGCTTTTACCTTGTCTCCTTTTACGAAATGACCTAGAGCCTTCATGTAAGCCATCATATCTGTAATGTTTACCTCACCTAATTTTACTACTATATCACCCTTCTTCATCCCTGCATTTTGAGCTGGTTTTCCATCATTCACTCCATCAATTCTCATTCCCCCTTCAGAGTATAAATAATCAGGAACAACCCCTAATGTTACTGAGAACTTAGGCGCTTTTTTACTATCTCCAGATTTTGTTTTTGTGAATTCTAATTTCTTCTCATCATCTAAATCATTTATTAGATTTTCAATATAAGTTACAACTGTAGCAATCCCTTTAAAATTTACTTTATCGGCATCATCTGTCGGCTTGTGATAATCAGCATGAGTTCCAGTAAAAAAGTGTAAAACAGGAATGTCCTGCAAGTAAAAAGAAGTATGGTCAGATGAGCCAACTCCACTCTCAGAAGAAGCAATTGTAACATTTTTACATTTATTGTCTTCCAAAAGAGAATTCCATCTCGGAGAAGTTCCTGTTCCATAAACTTCAATTTTCCCATCCTCATTAAGCCTTCCAATCATATCCATATTTATCATATAATTGATTTTACTCGCCTCTAACATATCACTTTTGGCAAAAGCATTTGAGCCTAAAAGCCCTTTTTCTTCCCCACTAAAAGCAATAAAAAGATAATTGTAGTTATTGTATTTTGATTTACTGTAGGTTTTAGCCAATTCTAAAAGACCTGCTGTACCACTCGCATTGTCATCAGCCCCATTGTGTATAGCTGGCTCCCCCCTGTAAAGAGACCCCTCTGCACCCCAACCTAAATGATCATAATGAGCTCCAATAATAATTGTATTTTCTTTTCCATTATTTACCTCAGCAATTAAATTCTGTCCTTCAATAATTTGTTCTTTAAGCTTTACCTCAACACTTATTTTGGTTGGTAAATTTTCTTTTACATCATCAAAAAACAAAACAGGAATTCCAACTGAGTAAAGGTTTTTAAATTTTCTTTCTGGGGATTCTGCATATTTATTGTCTGTGTAAAAAATCACAGCAACAGCTCCTTTAAGTTTAGCGGTTTCAGCTCTTAACTTTAAATCATGATAATTTAAATATTTTGAATGGGGATGAATTCCATCAGGAGAAGATGTGTTTATGACTACCGCCTTTCCTTTAACATCTATGGCAGAATAATCTGAATATTCTAAATCTGCTGCTTCAATTCCAAACTGTACATCTACCACTTCTACTTTTTCAATACTTCCGTTTGAGGAGTATTTAGTTGGGTACATATTAGATGCTATTGTCCAAAAAGAAAGCTTAACATTGCCGTTAAATTTAAATTTATGAACCTTAGTTTCCACTCCAATACTTTTTAGTCTTCCTCCAAGGTATTCCAGTGCTAGTTGCTCCCCTTTTGTTCCTGTTTCTCTTCCTTCAAGTTTGTCATCAGCTAAATATTCAACATCTGCTTTAATGTTAGAAATTGATTCTTTTGAAGTCTTGCAGTCCTGTGCAAAAACAGCTGAACTAATAAATAATAATCCTAATAATATTTTTTTCATTTTTTTCATTTTTTATTTAGTTTCTCCCCCGTAATTAGAAATTCCCCCACTTAAATTGATTACTGTTTCAAATCCCATACCTTTCATAATTTGTTGCACCCTTGCTGACCGAGCTCCAGAATGACAATGCACTACTATATTTTTATCTTTTTTATCTGATATCATTTGGATTTTTTGACCAAAAACTGAAGTAGGAATCAAATAGTCCATTCCTATAATTTGCTTGGTGTTGTTTTCCAATTCCTCTCTAACATCAATCAATATAAAATCAATTAAACCCTCTTTTCTACCATCTAACAAATCTACTAACTCTGCAGAATTAATTTCATTTTTGGAAAACAAGGTATTTAATTTTGTTGTAGTTAAATCCGTATGATGAATGGCTTTTTGCACATCAACCATCACAAAATTAGCTACATATTCTTTAGTGTTGAAAATACCACAATAACACTTTCCTGTTTCTGGAATTTCATTTTGCAAAGCAGGTTTGCACGGGCAAATTCTGTTGTTTGCCGCTTTCTTTTCTTCTTTTGTTTCTCCCTCAACCATAAAACAAGGACAGTATCTTTTTCCTTTCGTGAGTTTGTTATTTGTCAAACCAATATAAATTCTTTCATTTTCTGATGCAATTGGGTTAGGCTCAAATCCCATTCTATCTCGCACCTTATCTGCAAAAGCTCTTGTATTTTCTAATTCTGTTTTAAACTCTTCTGTGTTTACATCAACTACTTTATGTTCTTCTTGCATAATTAATCGTTTTTTTCGGCTTTCATTTGTGGGAAAAACAATACATCTTGTATGGAATTTGAGTTTGTCATTATCATACTCAATCTATCAATTCCAATACCTAAACCTGCAGTTGGAGGCATTCCGTATTCAATAGCTCTTAGGAAATCTTCATCCAATAACATTGCTTCATCATCTCCTCTTTTCCCTAGTTCCAATTGCTCTTCAAATCGTGCTCTTTGGTCAATAGGGTCGTTCAATTCAGAAAAGGCATTACAGATTTCTTTTCCATTACAAATCGCTTCAAATCGCTCTACCAACCCTTCATGCTCTCTGTGTTTTTTTGCCAATGGCGACATCTCAACAGGATAGTCTGTAATAAAAGTAGGTTGTATTAATTGTCCTTCACATTTTTCACCAAAAATCTCGTCAATTAACTTTCCTCTTCCCATACTTTTATCTACCTCAACCCCTAGTTTTTTAGCAGTTTCAGCCATAGTTGCTTCATCCATTTTTGAAATATCAATTCCAGTGAAATGTTCAATTGCTTCATACATGGTATAACGCTTCCAAGGTCTTTTAAAGTTGATTAAATTATCCCCAACCTGAACTTCAGTTTTTCCGTGTAAATCCATAGCAATTTTCTCAACCATTTCTTCCACCAAATCCATCATCCAAGCGTAATCTTTATAAGCAACATAAAGTTCCATTTGAGTAAATTCTGGATTGTGAAAACGACTCATTCCTTCATTTCTGAAATCTTTTGAAAACTCATATACTCCATCAAAACCACCTACAACTAATCTTTTTAAATACAATTCATTTGCAATTCTAAGGTACAATTCCATATCCAAAGTATTGTGATGAGTTTTAAACGGACGAGCAGCAGCACCCCCATAAAGAGGTTGTAAAATAGGCGTTTCAACTTCCAAATATTCTTTCTTATTTAAGAAATCACGCATTGAATTTGTTAATTGCGTTCTTTTGATAAAAGCATCTTTCACCTCAGGGTTTACTACCAAATCTACATATCTTTGTCTGTATCTTTTTTCAGGATCAGTAAATGCATCATGTATTGTTCCGTCTGTATCTACTTTTGGTAATGGTAATGGGCGTAAGGATTTTGTAAGTACAGTAAGCTCTTTTACTTTTACTGATATCTCCCCAACCTTTGTTGTAAAAACAGTACCTTTTATTCCAATAATATCTCCAATATCCAGTAATTTTTTGAATACTGTATTGTACATAGTTTTGTCTTCCCCCTCACAAATTTCATCTCTATTTACATAAATTTGAATTTTCCCTTCACTATCTTGTAGCTCAGCAAATGAAGCCTTCCCCATGATTCTTCTACTCATTAATCTACCAGCAAGAACAACATTTAGTTCCTCTCCATCCTTATAGTTTTCTTTAATTTGTTTTGATGTAGTATTTACATCATACTTTTCAGCAGGATAAGGATTCACCCCTAAATCCCTTAATTTTTGTAAAGATTCCCTTCTAACTATTTCTTGTTCGGACAGTTCTCTTGCCATGTGATAAATTTTTTGCAAAGATAGGAATTCTATTATCCTATTATTTCGTATTTTCGACTTCTTTTAACAATAGCATTTTAACTATGAAAATGAACGATTATATAAATGATTTTACCAATCATTTAAGAGAGGCAATTGAGATTGCAAATAATACTGAACTTAAAACAAACACTAAAGAAATCAGGAATGTATTGATTTGTGGTTTAGGAGGTTCAGGAATTGGTGGAACGATTGTGAACGATATTGTTTCTCCAAAAGCAGGCATTCCAATTGCTGCAACTAAGGATTACAGTATTCCTAATTTTGTAAATGAACACACGCTTGTTATTGCAAATTCTTACTCAGGAAATACAGAAGAAACGCTTTATGCTTTGAAAAAATGCCAAGCAAGAGGAGCAGAAATTGCAATAATTACTTCAGGAGGAAAATTAAAAACTATTGCTGAAGAAAATAATTACAACAAAATAATTATTCCAGGAAATCAACCGCCAAGAGCTATGTTTGGTTATGCGTTTACTGAGCTATTTTTTATGCTGAACCATTACGGAATTATTGATGATTCTTTCAAATCTGATTTTGATAAAGCAATTGCATTGCTTGATACAGAGAAAGCTGACATTCAAAAACAAGCAATGGATTTGGCAAAAAAAATGTACAAGCAAACGCCAGTAATTTATGTGGCAAATGGCTTTGAAGGAGTTGCTGTTCGTTTTCGTCAGCAAATAAATGAAAATAGTAAAATGTTATGTTGGCACCATGTTGTGCCAGAAATGAATCATAATGAGTTGTTAGGTTGGAGAACAAATGTTGATGACTTAGCAGTTGTTTATTTCCGTAATAAATCTGATTATGAAAGAAACCAAATCCGAATGGATATTAACAAAAAAGTAATTTCAGAATACACAGATAATATTTCTGAAGTTTGGAGTAAAGGAGATTCTGTAATTGAAAATTCTCTTTACCATATAAATCTTGGTGATTGGGTAAGTTGGTACTTATCCGAAATGAATGAGGTTGATGCAATTGAGATTGATGTAATTAATTTTTTAAAAGGAGAATTAGGAAAAATCTAATGAATAAAAAAGTATCTTTTAAGGATTTAGGGAAGATTGACTACAAAAAATGCTGGGATTATCAAGAAGAACTTTTTGCAGAAATACTAGCTGTAAAATCAGCAAACAGGAAAGAAGAAAAGACTGATGAAACTAAAAATCATCTTATTTTTTGTGAGCATCCACATGTTTACACCTTAGGGAAAAGTGGTGATGAAAAAAACCTTTTGGTAAATGAAGATTATTTAAAAAGCAGAGGCGCTACTTTTTATAAAATAAATAGAGGGGGAGATATTACTTATCATGGACCTGGGCAATTAGTGGGTTATCCGATTTTAGATTTGGATAATTTTTTTACTGATATTCATAAATATTTACGATTTTTGGAGGAGGCAGTAATACTTACTTTAAAAGAATATGGATTGGAAGCCGAACGATCTACTGGAGAGACGGGAGTATGGTTTGATGTTGGAACTAATAGAGCAAGAAAAATTTGTGCACTTGGAGTGAAAAGTAGCAGATGGGTAACTATGCACGGATTTGCTTTTAATATTAATGCTGATTTATCCTATTTTGGCAATATTATCCCGTGCGGAATAATTGATAAAAAAGTTACTTCCCTACAGCAAGAATTAGGTAGAGAATTAGACTTTGAAGAAGTAAAAGATAAAGTAAAAACGCATTTGATTAACTTATTTGAGATGGAGTTATTCTAGTTGATAAATTCCCCTCTAAAAAGAGGGGGGTCGGGGTGTGTAAAATGAAAATTACTTATAATCCAAAATTAAAAGCTCTCGCTAAGAATTTGAGAAATAACGCTACAAAATCTGAGATAATATTGTGGGGTTATTTGAAGGGGAGAAAGATGATGGGTTATAAATTTTCAAGACAAAAACCAATTGATAATTATATTGCTGATTTCTTTTGTAATGAACTAAAATTAACAATTGAGTTAGATGGGTATTCCCACCAAATTGATGAAGTTTTTGAAAAAGATTTAAAGAAAACAAAAGTGTTAAACAACTTAGGAATTTCTGTTTTACACTTTGATGATAAAGATGTATTTGAAAATATAGATAATGTTTTAAGAGAAATTGAGCAATTTATGATTAACTTTGAAAAACTAAAATAACACACCCCTTAACCCCCTCTTTTTAGAGGGGAAAGATAATATGAAAAAACTCTTAAAATACCTAATCATTATTTTTGTAGTCCTTAACTTGCTTATTGTTGTAAGTGGGAAAAGCTGGATGTACAAGGCAGTTTCTGTTACTTATTTAAAAGGACACACATCCTCTTATATTGATGATTTTATTCATTTCCCTGCCGATAAAATTGATACTGCAAATCATCAAAAGTGGGCAATAGCAAATGATTACAACAAAGCTAAACTTCCGGAATTTATAAAACCGATAAATAAAGAGCTTGGAACAGTGGCTTATTTGGTGATAAAAAATGACAGTATTATTTTTGAGCAGTATTGGAATGGTTATTCTGCAGATAGCGCTTCTAACTCCTTTTCTATGGCAAAAAGTTGGATCTCTACTTTAGTTGGTGTTGCTATTAAAGAGGGTAAAATTGAAAGTGTAGATCAAAAAGTTTGTAATTTTTTACCAGAATTTTGTGAAGGAGATAATTCAAAAATCACAATTAAACATTTACTTACAATGAGTTCAGGGCTTGATTGGGATGAAGATTATCACGATCCACTGGGGCAAACTGCAGAGGCTTATTTTGCACCAAACTTAAAAGATCAAATGTTAGGATTAAAAGCAATTGAAACTCCAGGAAAAATATTTAAATATCACAGTTCCTGCACTCAACTTTTAGCATTTATTGTGGAGGCTGCAACAGGAAAAAGTGTAAGCGAATATGCTTCAAATAAATTATGGAAACCAATGGGCGCAAAACATCCTGCTCTTTGGAATACCGATAAAAAAGGGGGTGATGAAAAAGCATTTTGTTGTATCAATTCTAATGCGAGAGATTTTGCAAGGCTCGGTAAATTATACATGCATAAAGGTAATTGGGGTGGCAATCAAATTTTAGATAGTTTGTATGTAAAAGACGCTACTTCTGTTGCTGACTTGGTAGATGAAAATGGGAATATAAACACAAATTATGGCTATCAGTTTTGGATGACAAACTATAAAAATATGCATATTTATTATGCTAGAGGTTTGTGGGGACAATATGTCATTTGTATTCCTGAAAAAGATATGATTGTGGTTAGATTAGGTCAAAATTACGGCAAGTATTTAGAAGATGGGCACCATGAAGATTTTTATCAATTTATTGATGTTGCTTTAGAAATGTATCCTTAATGTTAAATCAGACAAAAACACAAAACATCTTATTTCTGGACATTGAAACTGTTCCGGTAAAAGAGAATTTTGAAGATATGGATACTACCTTTCAATCGCTTTGGAAAGAGAAAACATCTTGGCAAAGAAAAGATGAGTTTACCCCCTCTGAGTTTTACAAAATGAAAGCTGGAGTAATGGCAGAATTTGCCAAAATTATCTGCATTTCAGTTGGTTATTTATTTGCAGAAAAAGGAGAAAATCATTTTAGAATAAAATCATTTTATGGTGATGATGAAAAGCAAATTATAACAGATTTTAATAGTTTGATGAACTCAGAATTCAACAAAAAACAACATCAACTTTGTGCTCACAATGGAAAAGAATTTGACTTTCCTTTTATTGCAAGAAGAACCTTAATAAATGGATTGAAACTTCCAAAACTTTTGGATATTGCAGGTAAAAAACCTTGGGAAGTAAATCATTTGGATACTATGGAGCTATGGCGTTTTGGGGATTACAAGCATTATACTTCAATAAAATTATTGGCTGCACTTTTTGGGATTCCAACTCCTAAAGATGATATTGATGGCAGTCAGGTAGCAAGTGTTTATTACAAAGAAAACGATTTGGAACGCATTAAAATTTACTGCCAAAAAGACACCTTAACTGTTGCTCAATTATTGTTGCGCTATAAAGGTGAAGAATTAATAAAAGAAGAAAACATTGAGTTTGCATAAAAATAGTTATTTTTAGCAACCTAAAAAATAGAATAAAAGATGGGAAATACATTGTTAGAATTTAAGAATCTGGTAACAGAATTTCATACAGAAGGAACAACTGTAAAGGCTGTAAATGGCGTGAGTTTTACTTTGAATAAAGGAGAAACAATTGGGATAGTTGGGGAGTCTGGATCAGGTAAATCGGTTACTTCACTTTCTGCAATGCGTTTAATTCCATCTCCTCCTGGAAAAATTAGTGGAGGTGAAATTATTTTTCATCAAAAAGATGGAAACTCTACTGATTTATTAAAAATTTCAGAGGAGGAAATGAGGAAGTTTAGAGGAAATGATATCGCCATGATTTTCCAAGAACCAATGACTTCTTTAAATCCTGTATTTACTTGTGGTGACCAAGTAATGGAAGCAATAATGTTGCATCAAAAACTTGATAAGAAAGCTGCAAAAGCACTAACAATAAAATTATTTGAGGAAGTACAACTTCCTACTCCAGAAAGAATTTTCAGTACATATCCTCATCAAATTTCAGGAGGACAAAAACAAAGAGTAATGATTGCTATGGCAATGAGTTGCCAGCCTTCTGTTTTAATTGCTGATGAACCAACAACTGCTTTGGATGTTACGGTACAAAAAACTATTCTACACCTGATGCAAAACTTGCAAAAGGAGCATGATATGGGAATTATGTTCATCACCCATGACCTTGGTGTAATTGCTGAATTAGCTGATAAAGTTGTAGTAATGTATAAAGGGAATATTGTAGAGCAAGGAAATGTTTGGGATATCTTCACCAACCCTCAACACCCATACACAAAAGGGCTTTTAGCTTGTCGTCCGCCACTAGATAAACGCTATACATCTTTGCCAACTGTTTCTGATTTTATGAAAATTGATGAAAATGGTGAGATAATTGACAATGGAATTTCAGTAGCTGAATTTACCAAAGATTTAGCCATTCCTGAAAGCGAAAGAGCAGCAAGACAAAAAACACTTTTTGCTAAAGAACCTATCTTACAAATCAAGAATTTAAAAACTTACTTCCCTATTAAAAATGGTTTTTTTGGAGGAATAACGGATCATGTAAAAGCAGTTGATAATATAACTTTTGATGTTTACCCTGGAGAAACTTTAGGGCTTGTTGGGGAAAGTGGATGTGGGAAAACAACTTGTGGAAGAACAATCATCAGACTAGAAGAGCCTACTGAAGGGCAAATGATTTATAAAGGGCAGGATATTGCAAAAATGAATGCTGATGAACTAAGAGTATTTCGTAAAGATGTGCAAATTATCTTCCAAGACCCTTACTCGTCACTTAACCCAAGAATGACCATTGGAAATGCTATTATGGAGCCAATGCAAGTACATGGAATTTTAGAAAATGATGAGCAAAGAAAGAAAAGAGTTGAAGAATTATTAACTCGTGTTAGTTTGGATCCTGCTCATTTCTATAGATACCCACATGAATTTTCTGGAGGACAAAGACAAAGAATTGGTATTGCAAGAGCATTGGCTGTAAACCCTAAATTTATCATTTGTGATGAGTCAGTTTCAGCATTGGATGTTTCGGTACAAGCACAAGTATTAAACCTACTGAATGAATTAAAAGAAGAATTTGGATTGACTTATATTTTCATCTCACATGATTTATCAGTTGTAAAATACATGAGCGATAGAATGGTAGTAATGCAAGCAGGAAAAATTGAAGAGATGGGAGATGCTGACCAAATTTACAACAAACCTGGCACACCTTATACTCAAAAATTAATTGATGCTATTCCTGAAGGAAAATTAGAAGATATTAAAAATCACTTGGAAAGTAAAGGGGTTAAAGTTAAGTAAAATGGGAAGAGGAAAAACAATACAAATTTTCTTACCAGATGGTTCTGCAAACGGAATAAAGCTTGCTGAAATTACATCTGCAATAGAAAAAGCTATCTTAATCCCTAGAAATAACTTACAGGAAGCTGTCAAAAGAAAAGAAACAGCTCAAGAAGGTATTTATTTCTTATTTGGAACTGATGATAAAAGAGCTAAACCTCTTGTTTATATTGGGCAAACTAAAGAAGGTATAAAAAGAATAAAGAATCATGACCAAAATAAAGATTTTTGGAATTATGCTATTTTAATAATATCAAAAACAAAAAGCTTTACAAAAACTCATATTGAGTTCTTAGAGGAATTAACTATTCGAATGGCTAAAGAGTCTAATAGGTTTGAATTTGAAAATAATGTAAGCCCAAAACACTATGAGATACCAGAATCTTTAGAGGCTGACTTATTGGATAGTTTTGATACTATAAAAATTCTAACAACCACATTAGGGTTTCCTTTATTTGAAACAAACATAAAGACAGTTAATAATTTCTATCTTAAAGGTAGAGGTATTATGGCAGAGGGAAATCTTACAAATGATGGTTTTATTGTTTATGCGGGTTCTCAAGTAAAAAAAGAAACTACCCCCTCATGTCATTCTTATTTAATAAATAAACGGGAGATGTTATTATCTAATGGTATTATTTCTGAGCAAACAGATTATTATCAGTTTGAAGAAGATTTTATTTTTGATTCATGTAGTACTGCTGGAGGAGTAATTCTTGGTAGATCTACTAATGGTTGGACAAAATGGAAAAATACTGATGGTCAAACTTTAGATGAGGTAAAAAGAAAATAGAAGTGCTCTTAGAGCACCATTTCTGGAATTTCACCTTCAATAATTAAATCTGCAGCAGTTGCATTTTTAATTTCTTCAACACTTACACCAGGAGCTCTTTCTAGGAGTTTAAATCCTTTATTAGTTACTTCCAAAACTGCTAAATTAGTTACTACTTTCTTTACGCAATTTACTCCTGTAATTGGCAGTGTACATTGTTTTAAAATTTTGCTTTCACCTGCACGATTGGTATGCATCATGGCTACAATAATATTATCCGCAGAAGCTACTAAATCCATAGCGCCACCCATCCCTTTTACCATTTTACCTGGGATTTTCCAATTGGCAATATCACCATTTTCGGAAACCTCCATAGCTCCCAAAACAGTAAGCTGAACATGCTGCCCTCTAATCATAGCAAAGGAAGTGGCTGAATCAAAAAGTACAGCACCATCCAAGGTAGTAATAGTTTGTTTCCCTGCATTTATCAAGTCTGGATCTTCATCTCCCTCAAAAGGAAAAGGTCCCATTCCAAGTACTCCATTCTCTGATTGAAATTCAATATCAATTCCTTGTGGAATATAATTGGCAACCAAAGTTGGAATTCCTATACCTAGATTTACATAAGTATTATGTTCTAGTTCTTGTGCGATTCTTTGTGCTATTTGATTTTTATCTAACATAAAAACAATGTTTTAATGTAGCA
>JACNLP010000037.1 GCA_014381465.1 Flavobacteriales bacterium
CTTCAAGAACATGGTGTGATCCTGCAGGTGGAAGATACAAAGCATCTGCTTGGACGCCATTTATATTCTGGACTCAGCCAGTAGGTGCTAGAATGGAAAACCCTAATTTAATAGATAGAAAATTACTAAAAGTTACAGATGTTTTGGGTAGGAAAGTAAACCCTAAAACGATAATTGATAAATCTACTTTATTTTATATCTACAGTGATGGAACAGTAGAGAAACGAATTATAGTTGATTAATATTTATACTACTTACAGCTATGAAGAATTTATTATTTATTATAATAGTATTTTATAATATTAGTACTTCTGCACAAAGTTTAAATAATATTTCGTTTGGCACAACTAATAGCCTTGATGTTATTACTTGGAATTTGGAATGGTTTGCTAAAAACGGACAAATTACCATTGATTCTTTATCAGTAGCAATAAATGCTCTTGATGCAGAAATTTATGCAATTCAAGAAATTGATGATGTAACTGAATTTAATAGTTTACTTAATTTACTCCCTAATTATAGTGGTTATTATGCAGGGTCTTATTTGAGATTGGGGTATATTTATAAAACAAATTTAACTATAACAAGTACTTATACAATCTACTCTAATTCTACTTATAATTTTGCTAGTAGAGCGCCTATAGTTATGGAGTTTTTATTTAATTCAGAGGATTTTATTATTATTAATACTCATTTTAAATGTTGTGGAGATGGTATTTTAGATTTAAACAATTCTTCAGATGAAGAATTTAGAAGGTATAGTGCTATGAATATGATTAAGCAATATATTGATCAAAATCATAGTAATAAAAATGTAATAGTACTTGGAGATTTTAATGATGTTCTTTCAGATTCTTATAGTAACAATGTTTTTCAACAAGTAATTAATGATAGTCAAAATTATGTGTTTACTGATATGGCGATAGCTAATGGAAGTTCAGCAAATTGGTCGTATCCTAATTGGCCATCACATTTGGATCATATTTTAATTACTAATGAGTTGTTTGATGAGTTTAATAATCCGAATAGTAAAATAGAAACAATTAGAATTGAAAATTATTTTTCCGGAGGGTTTTCTCAGTATGATGCTATAATTTCTGACCATTTACCAGTAGGATTAAGTTTGAGTTTGGGCACTTTTGGATGTACAGATTCTGCAGCTATAAATTATAACCCAACTGCCACAATTGATGATGGTTCTTGTTTATATTGTATTTATGGTTGTACCAATTCCTTAGCAAATAATTATAATGTTTTTGCTTCTTGTGATGATGGTTCTTGTACTTATCCTCCTATTAGTTTATCTGCTGTTATCACTAATGTCAGCTGTAATGGAAATACAGATGGTAGTATTGATTTAACAGTAAGTGGAGGTTTGCCTCCTTATACTTATAGTTGGAGTAATAACGCTAATATTCAAGATATAACAAATATTACTAGTGGTACTTATTCAGTATTAGTTACTGATGCTTTGGGGCAGATGATAATAGATTCTTTTATAGTTTTAGAATCTTCTGTAATAATAATTAATACTGTAGTAACTAATGAAAGTTCAGTAGGAGCAAGTGATGGATCAATTGATATTTCTGTAAGTGGTGGTTTACCGCCATATTCTTATTATTGGAATACAATTCCATCACAAACAACAGAAGATATAAGCGGGCTAAGTGCAGGCGACTATATTGTGTTTGTTGGTTATAATAATTGGGCTTGCTTTGTTTCGGATACTGTTACGGTAAGTGTAGGGAGTTCAGTATGCAATAAACCAACTCCAACTGGAATTTTTGCCAGTGAAATAATTGATGTACAGGCAAAAGTAAATTGGGATGATATGAATACCGCTACATGTTTAGTTGATCAGCTTAGAATACAATACAGAGAAGTAGGAACAACTACATGGAGTCAAAGAAATGCAGTTGGTTCTGGTCTTTGTGTATTTGGCTTAGGAACTACATCTAAGGTAGTATTTAATCTTAGTCCAGCAACTACTTATGAGTATAGAATTAAATCATGGTATTGTAATACTACAGGTTCTTCTACTTGGAGTGCAATCCAAACATTCACTACTTTAAGTGCTTGTCCTAATGTAATTAATTTAGCAGTAAACTCGCCAACAACTACTAAAGCAACCTTTACATGGAATACTGCTGGAGCTTACAGCTTTGTAAGAATTAAGTTAAGAGTAGATACAACTGCTTCAACTTGGCTTACAGCTGGTGGATTTGGGGTTAATTACCCAGCACTTACAAAGAATAAGAATGGCTTAACTCCAGGAACATCTTATCGTGCTTCTTCAAGAACATGGTGTGATCCTGCAGGTGGAAGATACAAAGCATCTGCTTGGACGCCATTTATATTCTGGACTCAGCCAGTAGGTGCTAGAATGGAAAACCCTAATTTAATAGATAGAAAATTACTAAAAGTTACAGATGTTTTGGGTAGGAAAGTAAACCCTAAAACGATAATTGATAAATCTACTTTATTTTATATCTACAGTGATGGAACAGTAGAAAAGAAAATAATAATTGAACAATGAAAAAACTACTACTTATATTAATTGCTTCACCAATGATTGGCTTTGGGCAGTTTACTGATGACTTTTCTGATGGAGATTTTACCAATAACCCTAGTTGGTTAGGTGATGTTGCTGTGTTTGAAGTGGATACAAACTTTAGTTTGCATTTAAATGATTCTGTTGCTAACGCTTCTTCCTTAGTTACGCCAAGCCAAGCAATTATAAATGGTGAGTGGATATTTAGTGTAAGATTGGATTTTTCGCCATCCGCCAATAATTTTGCTAAAGTATATTTAACCTCAGATATGGTAGATTTGAGCGGACCATTAAACGGAATGTATGTAAAAATTGGCGGACAAAGTGGTAGTGTGGATGATGTTAGTTTATACACCCAAACAGGAACAAACAGTACTGAAATCATAGATGGTGTTGCTGGTTTGGTTAGCAGTAACCCTGATGTTAGCGTAAAAGTAACAAGAGATGTATTTGGTAATTGGGAACTTTTTCTGGATACTACTGGTGGTTTTTTTACACAAGGAACAGCATTTGATACAAGCATTATATCTTCTGAATATTTTGGTGTTTATTGTAAATATACAATTACCAGAAGTGATAAATTTTGGTTTGATGATTTTAGTGTAAGTGGATTTACCTCATCTTGGGATTGTGATCTTGTAACAGGATGTTATGATTCAGGAACAGGACAGGGTACTTATAGTTCGCTTGCTGCTTGTCAGAGTGCTTGTATAATAACGCCTACTTGGGATTGTGTTAGTGGGAATTGTCAAGACCCTGGAACAGGAAACGGACAATATTCTTCACTTGCTGCTTGTCAGGCTGTTTGCAATATAACGGGAATAAATGACAATAAAAATATTAGCAAAAAAGTAGAAAAGATTATAGATGTTTTGGGTAGAGAAACTTCTTTTAAAAAGCATACTCCTCTCTTTTATATTTATGATGATGGAACTGTGGAGAAAAGGATAATTATAAAGTAGCTATTTCTTCCTCTTTTGTAAACAATAAATAGATAGAAGCAGTTGCTAACCAAATAATAGGAATAGCTACAAATATCCCTACAAACAGCATTATAAATCCTGCAATTACAAGCAAGAAAAATACAAGTGCTAAAACGAATAGATTCCAACTATTATCTTTTGTAATGCGCCAACTTTCTTTCATGGCCTCATCAAATTTCAGATTCTTGTCCACTATCAAATAAGGAATAAACATAAAGCGAATGGCAATGTGAATTCCTGGAATAATAAATAATATACAACCAAGAACTATTAGTATTCCTGAAAGAATTGCAGCAATGATGTAATTAATAAATTGGTTTAAAGAAATTTCTGTTAAATCATTAAAACTAACTTCATTTCCCCTGATATTTTCTATGGTAATTTTATAAATAGCGAGCGAAAGGTATGCGGATATTAAGCCAAAAACTATGCCCGAAAAATTAGGAAAGCTAAGGTTGATTCCTGCATATTCAGTAAGCGATTCAGTATCGGATAAGGAGCCCACTACAACAGTAATAAAACTAAGCCCTAACCAAAGCGTAGGGTTTTCTTTAAATTTATTCCACCCAAATTCTATGACATTCGAAATTGAAAATATTTTTTGATTCATATATTAGTATTTTATTTTTCCAAAGATACTAAAATTACAAAGCCGCCAATAATTGATAAATAGTAGCTTCATTATTAAGGAGTTGCTCCTCTAATGCTTGTAATTTTCCTTCTGTTTTTAGCTGAGTGTATTTTTTATTGCCCAACTCTTCTTTTATTTGTTGGTGTAACCAATAATTATTTTGCTGTTTTCTGTTTTCAGTAAAAAAGCCATTGACGCACATTTGTTTGTTGTGTTTTTCTATCAAATTCCAGCATTCCTCCAATCCTATTTTTTCCAAAGCAGAACAAGTATTTACTTGTGGAATCCATCCATTTTGCATGGGAGGAAACAAATGCAAAGCACTTTTGTATTGCAGCATGGCATTTTTAGCTTTTTGCACATTATTGCCATCTGCTTTATTGATAAGGATAGCGTCTGCCATTTCCATAATTCCTCTTTTTATACCTTGTAGTTCATCTCCGGCACCTGCTAACATTAGCAGTAAAAAGAAATCTACCAAATTACTAACGGTCGTTTCGCTTTGCCCAACGCCAACGGTTTCAATCAGGATAACATCAAATCCAGCTGCCTCACACAAAATGATATTTTCCCTGCTTTTATTTGCCACTCCACCCAAAGTTCCGGCAGAAGGAGAGGGGCGAATAAAGGCATTTTTGTCGGTAGCCAATTCATTCATTCGGCTTTTATCGCCTAAAATACTGCCTTGTGTTTTTTCACTTGTTGGGTCAATAGCTAATACGGCTACTTTTTTCCCTTTTAAAGTAAGCATCTTTCCAAAACTATTAATAAAGGTGCTTTTCCCAACTCCTGGAACACCTGTTATTCCAATTCGGATAGATTTTTCACTTTTCCCTGAAAGGGCTGTAATGATGTTTTGTGCTATTTTTTGCTCAGCTTCAAGTGTGCTTTCGCACAGAGTTATGGCTTTACTCAGAGCAACCGTATCTCCCTTTTTTATATTATTTATGATTGTTCTTTCGTTCATTTGTTTTGCGAATCTATAAAAAGTGATTTATCTGATGATACTAATTGTTCCTTTTTTTGGCGCTACCGGCAAAGGGCTTTCGATACTATAAAAATACACACCATCTGCACATTTAGCTCCGCCTTTTGTTTTGCCATCCCACCGAAAATTTACTTTTTCATCCTCAAATACTTTTTTACCCCAACGCGTGAATATTTCTATTTTAAAATCAGTATCAAAGCAATAATTGAGTTCCACATCTGGAATTTCGAAATAGTCATTAATTCCATCTCCATTTGGTGAAAATACATTCGGCATTACAGAATCAACTTCAAAGGTAGTTGGCTCGATAATTTCAAATTCAATTTGCAAAACAGCCGTATCATTTATGCAAGCATCATCATAACTTAAAAAAGTAGCAGTAAAAGGAGAATGTTCCATGTCAATGCAAGTGGGCTTCCAACACAAATCGGAATTTACTATTGTAAAATCTCCACTTTCCACAAAATTATATTCCTGCACATTTACATTATCTTCATTTTTAAAAGAACGAATACTCAGAGATAAATAATCGTTTATTCCATTATAATTATCTTCATCTTTTGCACTTATTGGATAGCAGATTTCTTTTCCCACTTCTGCCGTATATTTTAGTTTGAGGGTATCTGTATAAGTAGAATCCAAGAGTGCAGCATTATCGGTCATTTCTGTAATACTTGGCGGATTGTTATTTGGCTGTTTAAGGTTAATTTCTACTTCCAAAATAGAAGTGTGATAAGCAAAACATGAAATGTCTTTGGAATAAAAATAAACATAGAATGGGCTACCATTCATATCCTGACAAAGAGGTGTCCAACAAAAATTGGAATTTATATTACTAAGGGCGCTATCATTGCTGAATGTAGCCATATTGGAAGTGCTATCCAATCCACTATTAAACATATTTAACTCACAATAAACCGACACAGAATCTTTAAGCATTTGCTGAAAAATATTCACATTAGAATCCAAATCTCTGGCAGCAATTTTTAGACACAATTCCCTTTCGATAAAAGCATCATAACTTAGTTCAAGCGTATCATAATAAGGCAATTGTATTAGCGCACTATAATTGGAATCAATAAAAATACCATCTTCTAAATGCTCATCAATGGTAATAGTGGGGGCATTGTTTTGCTCGCAATCAATGGTTTCATACTGAATATCTTGCACCACTTCTCCAATCTTTTTCCATTGACCGTTCAAGAAGCGGAATTCTTCAATCCGAACAGAAAAAACATAAACACCAACAGTTGTTGCATAAGTAGTAAGGTCCCCTGTAATGGAATCAATAAACATATAGCTTCCTGGTCCAAGTGGATTATTGGTATTATAGCTGCTATTTGCCCAAGTGATGGTGTCGTATGGTGCGGCTTTTGTAATAATAGGAAATGATATAGGCTTATGACAATCAAGTGGGGTAGCTAGGGAATAAGCCAAAGAATCGCCATCCGGATCGTGCGCATTAAAATTAAAAGTGTGCTGCTGTTCTTTGCACAAATAGGCATTGTGCGGATAATACTGATTCATCAGGGAATCATAACCAAAAGTAGGGCTTGAATTCTGTAAAGAAGTAAAGCCATTATTGGGGTCAGAAATTAAAATCTCAGATTTGTAAGTTGTTCCTGCCGCTAAAGGATTATCGATATTGATGATACCTGCATTTCTGCAACAACTTTCCCAAGCCACATAGTATCCTTCCGAAAAAAGAGAAAGCTCAATGGTATCTTTGTAAATAAACTCCTCAATAGAAAGATTGTCTGGCATAAAACAACTATCGCCAAAATTGAGGAATTGCTGAGAAACCAAGTCGAGTGAAAAGCCAAAACCGACAGTGTCATTTGGTCCATTAAAAACTTTTATCCCATTTACAGGATTTGGCAAACTAACTCCACCTTGGTCTCGATAAACAATAAGAGTAACTTCATAATCCAAATTATTAACTGCTGAGGTAGAAACACCCAAATACTTCATGCTTATATAGCCACCAACAATGTGAGTAGAGAAAGAGAATAAATAGAAAAAAGAAAATAGAAAAAAGAATAACAGTTTCTTCATTATCGGATTAGTGTTATCATTCCTACTGCCGATTTTTCTTCCCTTCCGTAAGTTCCTTTTCCAAGATAATAAGCAGTCCAAGTATAAATCCCTCCCATTACTTGCTCATCCTTATATGTTCCATCCCAAGGGGTAAAATCATTACTTTCAAAAATCATTTCTCCCCAACGATTGAATACCATAAAATGCAAACTATCTACTCCATCTGTAATAGGGATAAACACATCATTTGTTCCATCATCATTTGGAGTAAAAGCAGTTGGCGAGTAAAAGAAATACTCGCAATCCTCCACTATTACAGAAAAACTATCAGTAATAATACAACCATCTCCTGTGAAAATATCCACAGCATAAAATCCCATATCGGTTACCACAATTTGCTTGGTAGATTCTCCTGTATTCCAACTATAAGTGGCATTATCATTAGATGGATTTAATACCAAATTAAAGCCATTACATATTGTAAAAGAGGTATCGGTATTTGGATAAATTAAAGTTTCAATATTTATAGTATCAGCATTTGTACACCCTAAAAGGTTGGATACATTTAAGATATAATTTGTACTGATATTTGGTGCTGCAATTGGATTTGATATTGTAGGGTTATCTAAGGAATTTGTAGGTGTCCAATTATAAATAGTGCTTGAGATTGATGTAGAATTTCCTCCCAAAATAATGCTTGCACCTTTGCAAATTATAGTATCCTCCCCAGCATTTACAAGCATAGGGTTTACTATAATAAGTAGAGAATCCTTTACATCACAGCCCTCAATTGTATTTATATTTACTAGGTAATACATATCTTGAATTGGGTAGGCGATAGGGTTAAAAATAGAATTATTTGAAATAAAAGTAGAAGAAACAACCCAATCGTAAGAAGCACCAAAAAGATCAGTAGCATTTAACTGTATGCTATCTCCACAAATAATGTTTCTATCTATTCCAGCATCAAAGAAAGGTACTGGGCTTACATTTACAACAACTGTATCTTTTTCCTTACACCCCTGATTATCGGTTACTTGTACAATATAAGTTTCCGTGCTTGGCGGAAAAGCAGTTGGCATTGAAGTGTTTGCATTTTGCAAAGTATTATTGGGTGTCCAGCTATAACTATTACCTCCACTAGCGGTAAGTTGTATGCTGTCTCCCTCACACATTATGGTGTCATTTCCTGCAAAAGCATTGGGTAAAGGATTTATATTTATTGTAGTGGAACCAGTATTAGAACCACATTCGTTTATGGCATATACTTGCAGATTGCATTGTCCAGTAGTTTGATCCCATGCAATTGTCATTTGGTTGTTGGTGGTATCTAGCATTGTGCCACAAGTGGGTGCCGTCCAGCTGTAATAAGTATTTGGGGAAAATTGCACAAAATAACCTACTGTATCTCCAAAACAAACTGGTGCATTTGGTACTACATAAATACTTGGAGGATTTAAAAGCATTACTGTAAAAGCAGGGGAGATGGGCCCTATACATCCGTAATTAGTCTCCTGAACGGTAAAGTTATAGTTCCCCGCATTTCCGTTAAAAAGTGCGCCAACAGCATTTGCAGGATTCATTCCAGTTGAAACTGCTGGCCATACTTGTCCGTTTAGCCGCCAAAGATAAGTGCTTCCCTGCTGGGTGGGTGAAACCCAAAGCGTTACCGCATCTCCTTGACACACAAGAGAATCGGTAGCAGAAATAGAAATGGGACTATCGGAAGGATGCCCAATGGTAAGCCTAATAACTGTTCCTAGCTGATTGCCAGGCGTATTGGAAGAAGTAGCTACAATTCTCATATAATACATTCCTGGCTGTATTCCCAAAGCAGAAAGAGAAATAAAATCAGGAACTACTACCCAAAGCATAGTGTCATTTATTGCGGCAATACTACCTAATCCTCCTAAATTAACTCTTGCAAAACTCATAGCATCTAAAAGTTCTACTTGAAACTCATTTCCAGGAAAATAGACCACATTGGAAGGAGGAATATTTACATCAATAGGGATAAGGGCGCTATCGCCAGCAGTTGCACTAATACAGAATTGTAAATCCTGCCGATTGTTAGTTTCTATGTCACAATTTCTAATGCAAAATGGACCCCAAATAGAAGTGTCGTTTGCAATAGGGTTAGAGGAACTTATCCGTATATAATAATTACACCCTTCAGGAACATTAGGAACTATCCCACTTACAGTCCCAGGTAAATATGGAGGAAGAGAAGGATCATAAGTTTGATTGCTTGGCAGTTGCCCAATTTGAGTAGGGTTGGCAAAACTGCCAGAAGAATCCGAAAGATAAGCGGTGAAGATATTTCCAGGTAGATAAACCCCAATGGCATAAAAGGGAATATCAATTACACTACCAACACACACATCAGCCGTATCCATTGTAACCACAGGAGGTGTTGGTCCTGTAATGATGTTGTTCGGACATACTGCTACCTCAAAGCAAACAGAAGCAAATCCGGTAATTTGAGGGGATGGAGAAATACGATTTACCCTCAATTTGTAGCAAGTACTTGCCGTAGCCCAATTTGGAATTTGAATCATTAATGTAGAGGAAGTATTCGGATAAAACATAGAAGTTGTCCAAAGTGCAGTTGGGTTGGCAAAGTTTCCATTGGCATCCGAAAGCTCAATAAGGTATTGCCCGCCACAAAGGGTGTCAGAAATTTCATACCTAAAAATAAGGTAATTCCCCTGACAAATAACACTATCAGAAAGATAAGTAATATTAATATCAATTGGACTTGTAGTTTGATTGAAATTCCCAACTAAAAAAATATCATCTACTCCAAATGATATGGAATTGGCCAATGTTGAACTGGCATTTACCCACCGAAAACCAAATCGTAAATCAAATACATTATTAAATGCAGGATTCATTATTCTTTCATTTCTCCATAGGGTTTGACTATTGTATTGATTTCCAGTTGAAACCCAATTTCCTCCATCAATGCTGTAAAAAACCTCCGCATAAGCATTAGCCGATCCCTCACAAAGGTAGAAAAAAGAAAATTCTATACTATCAAAACCCAAAGTACAGAAACTTCTATCCAACACATAAAAATGATCGGAAGCAGAACTTGGATTAAAATTGGTGTTAGACACATTTGTAATTTGAGTGGTATCGGTAATGTGCAAATAATAACCATTCGGATTTCCAATTGTACCTGAAACGGTATTAGTTTGGCTAGTAGTGTTTGGGTAAATTCCGTTTCCATTATACTCATTATTGGTAATCCAAGAATTTATCCCTAGCGGATTGCCGAAAGATGAGTCGGCAACAAAAAGGTTAGTGCCACTTTCAAAATCCTCATTAAAAATAAGGATTGCATTTTGCGACCAAATAAAAGTTGGTGCTAGCAAAATAACAAAAAGAAGAAACAAATATTTTTTACTTAAAAACTTCATATAATTTGAATTTTACAAAGATATAATTATATCTGAAAGTAGAAAAAGGCTTTTTAGCTGAGCTTTTCAAGTATGGAAATAGCTGATTTTGCAATAATTGTGCCGGGGCCAAAAATACCACTTACCCCTGCTTCAAATAAGAAATCATAATCCTGCTTTGGAATAACGCCCCCAGCAATTACCAAAATATCTTCTCGCCCTAATTTTTTCAAAGCAGTAATTACTTTTGGTACAAGGGTTTTATGCCCTGCTGCTAAGGAGGAAATCCCTAAAATATGCACATCATTTTCAATGGCCTGTTTTGCCACTTCTTCTGGTGTTTGAAAAAGTGGGCTGATATCCACATCAAAGCCCAAATCAGCAAAGGAGGTAGCCACAATTTTCGCGCCTCTATCGTGCCCATCTTGTCCCATTTTCGCTACCATTATTCTTGGTCTTCTGCCTTTTTCAGTAGCGAATATATTGGCCAAATCTTTGGCTTTCTTAAAATATTTATCGGCTTCTATTTCCATTTTATATACGCCTGTTATTAGTTGGTTTTCGGCTTTGTATCTGCCAAAAATATTTTCCAAAGCATCTGATATTTCGCCCAAAGTTGCTCTTTGCTTTGCCGCTTCTATCGCCAAACTTAGTAAATTTTCTGAATCCCTCTCACATCCTTTTGTTAAAGCATTAAGTGCAGCTTTTACTTTTTTAGTATCTCTTTCTTCTTTTAGCTTTTTTAGCCGATCAATTTGTGATTTCCGTACTGCTGTATTATCTACTTCTAATATTTCAAAATCATTTTCTTCCTTTTCAATTTTATTGGCATTTACTCCAACAATAATATCTTTCCCAGAATCTATTCTTGCTTGCTTTCTGGCAGCCGATTGCTCAATTCTCATTTTTGGAATTCCTGTTTCAATGGCTTTTGCCATGCCACCCAACTCTTCAATCTCCTGAATGTGTTGCCAAGCTTTTTCAGCAATTTGAGCAGTAAGATATTCCACATAATACGATCCGCCCCAAGGGTCAACCGTATCGCAAATACCAATACTGTTTTGTAAATAAATTTGCGTATCTCTTGCAATTTTTGCTGAAAAATCGGTAGGCAATGCAATGGCTTCATCTAGGGCATTAGTATGTAAGCTTTGTGTGCCTCCCATAACGGCTGCCATGGCTTCCACAGTTGTGCGCGTAATATTATTGAAAGGATCTTGCTCGGTTAAACTCCATCCAGAGGTTTGGCAATGCGTCCTAAGCGCCATTGATTTAGGATTTTTCGGTTCAAACTGTTTAATGAGTTTTGCCCAAAGCATTCTTGCGGCACGCATTTTTGCAATTTCCATAAAATGGTTCATCCCAATTCCCCAAAAGAAGGAAAGTCGGGGCGCAAAATCATCAATTTTAAGTCCTGATTTTATTCCAGTTCTTACATATTCTAGGCCGTCTGACAAAGTATAAGCCAATTCAATATCGGCAGTAGCGCCTGCTTCTTGCATGTGGTAGCCAGAAATACTTATGCTGTTAAATTTTGGCATGTTTTCAGTAGTAAACTTGAAAATATCAGAAATAATCCGCATAGAATATTTTGGTGGATAGATATAAGTATTTCGCACCATAAATTCTTTCAAAATATCATTTTGTATGGTGCCGTTTAGTTTTTCTAAATCCACTCCTTGTTCCTTGGCCGCTACAATATAAAAAGCCAAAATGGGTAAAACCGCCCCATTCATAGTCATGGAAACGGACATTTTATCTAGTGGGATTTTATCAAATAAAATTTTCATATCCAGCACCGAATCAATAGCAACCCCAGCCATACCAACATCTCCTTCTACTCTTGGGTTGTCCGAATCATAACCTCTGTGTGTTGCCAAATCAAATGCCACCGAAAGTCCTTTTTGTCCAGCAGCTAAGTTTTTTCTGTAAAAATCATTGGATGCTTCTGCTGTTGAAAATCCTGCATATTGGCGAATGGTCCAAGGTCTGCTCACATACATGGTGGAATAAGGTCCTCTTAAAAATGGAGGGATTCCAGCTGCAAAATTGTTGTGTTTTTCTTCTTGTTTGCTAAAACTATTTGGCACTTCAATTTGCTCGGCTGATAGCCAACTTCTACTATTTTCTTGCTTTGCAATAGCTTCTTTTTTGATGTCAAAACCTTTCAAAAGTTCTGCTGTTAAGTATTCCATAAAATAGGCGCCAGCCGTTGGGTCTTGCACCTTATCTAAAAAGCTTTCATTTCTTAAAATAGTTTGCTGATTTCTGGCCAAGCGCTCCGAAAAATCGAAGGAAGATTCAAAAGTTGCATTATAAGAATTTACCAAAATGCTATCGGTGCCACCAAAAATAGCGGACATGCTTGCAGTTGTACTTGCTATCAAATTATTGTAAGGATTATCTTTTTGCTGATTTTTTGTAGAGTTTTCTGCAAATATAAATGGAGTTTTGCCTGTTTTTTCTTTCCATAAAATTCTAAAAGCCCTGAGTTTTGCAATTTCCTGAAAATAATTTTCTCCAATAAAAAAATGAAACTGGATATTTCCCTTTGCGTTTTTTCCTTTCTCAAAAGCATCATGTATTTGTGCTTTGGCAGTTTTCCCTTCTGCAAAAATGGTTGAGCAGAAAGTAGGATGAGAAAAATTCTCAACTCCATGAAAAGCACCATTTACTTTTTTATCTCTAATAAAATCAAGCCACTTATTTACAAAATCAGCAGTGTAATTTTTGAAATCAATTCTGATATGTTGGGTGGAAACATTTTTGAGTAATACTTCCAAATTATTCGGATTGGAAAAACAAAGGGCACTTACCTCATTTTCAAGAGCTAAAAGAGCCTTTTTATTTGCTTGTTTGGCATTTGCACCGTCAATAAGTTGGCAAGCGTTCCAAGTATTTTCCTTTCCTAATGGCTGTTTTTGACTTACAATATCTTGATGATAAAAAGGCAAAGTCCCATTATCAGCTATCAAAGCACCATAATCTTTCCCTTTTAAATCTGCTATTATTTTCTCTTCCCACTGTTTTGCACTTTGGGATTTGAAATCCTCAAAAAGACTATTCATTGTCTTTTTTTTCTCTTATAATGAATAAATCTTCATTGTCTTTTTTCATCAAAAAACGCTCTCTTGCAAATCGTTCTTGCTCTTGCGTGTTATTATTCAAATTATACACTTTTGTACTATCTTTCTCTATTTCTGCTTTATAAAATTCCTGTTGTTCTTTTAGATCTTTGAACTCATTATTCATTTTTATCTGGGTAATAATATCGAAAGTATCAATAAAAAAAATCCAAACCAAAAAAACAATAAATGTAATGAGGTATTTGTTGCGCAAAGGCGCAGGAAGTTTTTGGTATAAATCTTTTATTCTTTTCACAGACGCAAATATAGTAGATAGTTTTTTTATACTGCTAAAATAAAAAACTACTTATTAAGAAACTTCTCTAAATAAGAGAAGAAGCAAAAGTAATTGGAAGAAAGAGGGTTGGGTTATGAGTTTTTATCTAAAAGTATCTAGCTTGTAGTTTGTAGAATTCTCATCTTTTAGATCCTGAAACCTTTAGGTTCAGCAAAGCTAATCAAGTTCAGGATGACTGCAACTTATTCAATAACCATCCTTTTCTCTACTGTTCCATCATCATAGATGTAGAAAAGGGGCGTGTTTTTAGTTGGAATAGTTTCTCTACCAAGAACATCTACTATTTTAAGGAGTGTTGTATTTTCAGAATAATAATCAGAAACAGAAGTTGAAAAACCACTATAACACTTATTGATATAAGCTAAACTATTTTCAATACTAAAAGTTAGAGTTGCAGTAGAGTCTTTACAAATACATCTGCCATCAATTGGGTTATAAGTCATATAAGGAGCATTTGTTTCAAAGGCCTTAAAAGTACATTGCTCAAATGAAAGTGAATCAGAAGTTAAAACTTGATTTATATGATCCCAATTAGAGAAAAGTGTATTTCCATTTGTCCAATAATTATTCCCGCTTTCCTGAGTAAAATCACAAGGTTTGAGAAACAACAAATACAAAGTTCCTGTACCTCCAGCTCCTCCTCCAATATTTACTGCAATAGTTCCATCTCCTTTTAAATCTCCTATAAAAGACATAGAACGAGAGAACCTACCTTCAGCAGATAAGTTCAGATTAAATCCACCACTTGCATTGTTAATTTGAGTAAAAGTTTTTACTGTTTTATCTGCATTCAGATATAAAATATACCCCCATCCTTCATTTTGTTGATTAGCACCTGTAATTAAATCATTTATCCCATCACCATTCAAATCACCAACACTACACATAGCATGTCCGAAATTAGCACCTGATGTTCCATTCGGATTTGCACCCATAGTAAGGGTGTCCGTAAATCCATTCATTCCTTCAGTAATTTTTAATTTACTTACTACATTAAAAGTAGTTGCATCTAAAGATAAAATCCATACCGCACCTTTTCCTCCATCCGACATAAAAGCCCCAACCGCCATTTCAAGAGTTCCATCATTATCTAAATCACCTAGCATAGCAACTTCTCTGCCTCCAAAATTATCGCCATTATTTAATCCTGTACCGAAACCACCCTGAGTAGAACTAATAGTAATTGTGTTTGAAATAGTTGCACTATTACTAAAGAATAAAATATCAATGGCTCCTTTTCCTGATCCTCCAGCATTTGACATAGGATTACAAACTACTAAGTCAATTCTGCCATCATTATTTATATCGCCAATTGCTGTTATTCCTTGTGATATAATAGGATTATGTTTTACGAAATTCTTAACCGTTCCATCAGAATTAAGATGAATAATATACAAACATTTATTTGTAGAACCACTTGCAGTAACCGCTATGTCAGGGATATTATCTGCATCATAATCTCCAATTGCAGCAACTCCATATCCGAAATAATTTGATGGTAAAAGAGAATCTGTAAAACCACCTTTTAACATTGATATTTTTTGATTGGATTGTACCGTTCCATCATTATTCATAAACAGAATATAAACTGCACCTGCATCTGTTTGCCCATCATCATCTGACCTTGCACCAACTGCTAAATCAATAATTCCATCTCCATTTACATCTCCAATTGCATCATGCTCTCTGCTAAATCTGTCTGCCATATCCAAGTTGGCGTAAAACCCTCCTGAATTATTCTCAATTTTTACAAAACCATCAGGACCAAAATTAGTTGTGGTTTGTGCTTGCATCATAAACGGAATGCAAAGAGTAAAGAGTAGTGTTGTTTTATTCATAATTATTGATTTTTTAATTGTGTTCGTGAATGATTCTCGTTTCATGGTTTTTGTTTATTCAATAACAATCCTTTTTTCTACTGTTCCATCATCATAGATGTAGAATTGTGGCACATTAGGAAGATGTTTAGAGTCTCTTCCTAAAACATCAACAATCATCTTCAATTTTCTTTCTTTTCCGTTAAGGTCAGTTACATAAGTAGCGTGTCCAACAGTAATTCCTCTATACATTCTTTGAATAGGGCTCTGACTCCCATTATCATTGGTAAACTTAACCTTTGCCATTGCAGTATCCGGCCCTGCCATTAAGGGGTCTGTAAAAAAGTGAAATGAAAAATCCAAAGTATCTCCAGCAGAAAGTATAACAGATGCTGTATCTTGTGTGGAGGGCAAACAAACACCTGTACACATAGAAGAACTCCAAGTTTGAGATGGTAAAGTATTTAAAACTCTTTCCAGATTTACTTTTACTCCATCAGAATTTGAAGTATTTATTAGCTCTCCAAAAATATCAATAATGTCTCCTGAATTTCCACTAACAGAAGCACTTTGCCCTACTTTTAACTGAAAATCAAAAGTTCCAGCAAGTGAAGTAACTTGCGTACAGTTAGCAGAATTTACACCTAACAAACTATCAATATCACACCAAATATTTGTTGGAGGACCAGAAGGTGGGTTGGTATTATTAAACCAACTGTGGTAAGCGAATAATACTCCATTTGTATCAATCAAATAAGCATTGTTAGGTCCATCATAATATTGCCACCACTCATTACAAGGCCCATCAATATAAACAGGCACATTTATAGGTGTTGGAACATAGTTTCCGCTTCCTACTCCATTCAACATATCCGAGACATTATTTTTTCTTTCCAAATAAGTAGTGGGTTGATAATAAGGAGGGTTGGTTGGGTTTACATTTCCACTAGAAGGCATTACGCTTCCAGTAGGATGAGCCTCAACCGTATAAACTACAAAACATTCAATATCATTTCCGAATTGTGCAGCAACTTGGTTTAATTCCGTCATGTGATTTCTGAAAATAGGACAAGTATAACTGCCAGCAACCATCAATACTCTTTTCCCAGAATTTAGAACATTTGATAAAGTAACTGAATTTCCATTGATATCCCAAAGAGTAAAATCCGCCATGGTATCACCTACATTTACAGGAATCCAAGGGTTTCCTTGTGTTCTTGGAACTATAGTACAAACTGCATCAGCATCTTGTGGTTGACTACTAAGCCCAATAGAAGGCAACAACTGAACTTGTGCTATTAAAATTGATGATGTAAATAGTAATGTGGCTATTATGTAAAGCTTCTTCATTTTAGTTAGTTTACTGTTTTATTATTATTCTTTTCTCTACCGTTCCATCATCAAAGATATAAAATAATGTAGTATTATTAATAAGGCGAGTTTCTCTACCAAGAACATCTACTACTTTAATCAATTTTTTGTTTAATTTTTGAGTTTCATTTATTGATGTAGCTGATGAAATATCTCTTACTGCTCTTACTGCATTAAAAACATAATGCACATCACCTTGAGGACCCATAAAAGATGGATAATTATTAGGGTTTCCACTCTTATAATCACTTTTTTGAGATCCAGCACCATGCACATCTAATAATGAAAAAGTACCTGAGTTTGGTGGCATTTCCATCATTCCTTGCCCCATACCAAAAGCGAAATATGCAGCAGTACCATAATAATTTGTAGGATTGTTTATGTGTGTAGTTGATGTCCAAAAGTAAGGGTATTGTCCAGGATTTCCATCAGGGTCATTTATCATAGTACAAGAAAAAATAGGGTCAATTGCTGCTGAGTTTGAAGTGGTAGGAGATCTTGTGTAATCAATAATACTTTGTAATTCTTTTGGGTTTGGTAGTCTCCAATCAGAATAATTAGCAAAAGTTAAGTTCTCACAATATGAGAGTGCATTTTCCCAATCAAAAAAGTTTCCATCATCAGCTTGTTGCCACATTAATCCCGTATTTAAATCACTTACTGTTCCATCATTATTATCTATGAAATTATTCGTGCCGTAATTTAAGTTTCCTCTAACCATTCTATAATACATTACATTTAAATTTTGTGAACTAGGAGGCATAAATTTTGAATATCCTTTAATTCTGCCATCCACAAAATTAACCCCAAAAATAGTTTCACTACCATTCATTGTTAAACCAACATATTCTGTAGAAGTCCATGTTTGCGCATCAATTTCTCTTTCCCCAATTGTTACATCTCCAATTGGCTGATCAAAATAATTAGTATCAATATACAAGTATTTTGCACTCTCACCTTCTGATTCTCCAGTAAAAAGAATTAATGAATATAGCTCCTTTAATGTTGGGACTCTCCAATCCGTAAATCCTCCTTTTGTGAGAGTATCTGCTTTAGTAATTGCATCTGTAGGATTAATCTTTGTTCCCATATTTTGTTCCCAGACAAGTCCTGTTACATTATCTGTGATGGTACCATCTCCATTGTTGGTGTAGTTAGGTTGATTTCCAGTGTAATGAGCGTCTTGCCCAAAAAATGTTTGTCCAGTAGTAGGTGAGGGAATGACACTAGAATTATCAAAATAATCTGACACATCTGTATCAACAATTGGGTAAGCAATTTGACTAAATAGACTTGAATACGATAGGAGAAGAGCCCCTGTAACTAAATAATTTTTCATGGTTTTTATTTTTATTAATGTTTCTTTTGATGATTTCCTTTTCTGCTACCCTTTCTAATTTTTTTAAGAAGCTCTCTTTTGAATTGCATTTCAGCATGGTAAAGTGTTGCAACCTTTTTAGTAGGCAATATTTTCTGAAATTTCAGATTGTATTCTTTTTTAGTATCTAGCTCTTTCTGCTCAATGATAAAATTATTATTCAGCATTTCAGCAATCTCAGCATCAGACATTTGTTTAATATCTTTTCTGTTTTGTTTTTTTTCATCATGCAAAGATTTCATTACATCTGAAAACTCATTATACAGAGGCCAAAATACCTGGGCTTCTTTAGTTGTTAGTTCTAATTGAGTTGTAATGAAAGCAACTTTTTGTGCCTCTATCTTTTCTCTTTTTTTGTCGGATATGTTTTGTGAAAACAGAAATAGCGGACAAAGCATGGCGATTAAAATTGTTTTTGTGTTCATAGTGTTTTGTTTTTTAAAGTTCGTAAATTAGTTCGTTATAGTTAAAATGTTCCATTAAATATTCGTCTGTTGTTTCCTCTTTTTCTAAGTCAATATATTCCAGAATTAAATCTTCTTCCACATCATAAAAGGCAAGTAGTTCTACCAAGTCCTCATCCGTTAAATTTGTATTCTGATTATTATACCAAACTCCTGAAAATATTAGTATAACTATTACTAAAGCAGGAGCAATTGTTTTAAGCCGAGAGAAAGAAATAATACTCTCTTTCTTAGGGCTATCTACATCATACATTATGTTTTGTGAAAGAGTCAAGAAATAATCCTTTGGCACTTTATAAGGATTTCTTTTTGCTATGTTTTTTATGTCTATTTTTTTGTTCATCTGTTTTCTATGACTTTGCTGATTATAAAAGGTTTAATTATTAGTTAGATAATCTTCAATTTTATTTTTTGCATGATGGTAAGATGCTTTTAATGCCCCCACTGATGTTCCTAGTATTTCTGAGATTTCATCATATTTTAGTTCATCAAAATATTTCATATTGAATACGAGCCTTTGTTTTGTAGGAAGTGTAAGTATGGCTTTTTGTAATTTTCTTTCAATCTCATCTCCATCAAAATAAGGTCCATCAATTTGTGAAGATAAGCCGTGTGAAACTTCATCAATAGATTGGAAAAGATGCTTTCTTTTCTTTTTTAAAAATGTAATAGACTCATTGGTAGCTATTCGATACAGCCAAGTATAAATTTTAGAATCCCCCCTGAAATTGGGTAATGCTTTCCATATTTTTATAAAGGTGTTTTGAACCACATCATTAGTATCATCATGATCGATTACAATTTTACGCACATGCCAATAAATTCTTTCCTGAAATGTGCGTACAATAAGATTAAACCCCTGTTTTGTTGTTTCAGGATTTTTAAATAGTGCTAGTAGTTCTTTATCTGTATTATTTGTAGTCAGTTTTTAATTGTTTTGTAAAAGTGTTCAAAAACGAGATTCTTTGGCTTTGCCGAATAAACAACATTTCACATTCGCTTAGGATAACAACATTTTTTATCTATTCTCTAAAAGTGTAGCGGTCTAAAATCTATCTTTTACTTTCTGGCTACTGCTTTTTTAGTTGCTGTAATAATTGCTTTTGCATCTAAGCCGTACTTTTCCAATAATTGCATTGGCGTACCACTTTCTCCAAAACTATCGTCAACACCAACCATTTCGATAGGAGTAGGGTTGTTTCTGCTCAACAATTGTGCAACACTATCTCCTAATCCGCCATTTAACATATGTTCTTCAGCTGTAACTACACATTTAGTTTTACTTACAGCACTTAAGATAGCTTTACTATCCAAAGGTTTAATGGTGTGGATATTTATTACTTCAGCAGAAATTCCTTCTTCAGCTAAAGTTTTAGCAGCTTCTAATGCTTCCCATACTAAATGCCCTGTAGCAAATATAGTAACATCAGTTCCTTCTTGCATGTGCACTGCTTTTCCAATTTCAAAGTTTTGATCAGTAGGAGTGAAGTTAGGTACTTTTGGGCGACCGAAACGCAAATATACAGGACCAACATAATCGGCAATGGCAATGGTTGCAGCTTTTGTTTGGTTATAATCACAAGGGTTGATAACTACCATATTTGGAAGCATTTTCATCATTCCAACATCTTCCAATACTTGATGTGTTGCACCATCTTCCCCTAAAGTAACTCCTGCATGAGAAGCGCATATTTTCACATTCTTTTCAGAATAAGCTACCGATTGTCTGATTTGATCGTACACACGAGAGGTAGAAAAGTTAGCAAAAGTTCCTGTAAAAGGAATCTTCCCACCAATAGTCATACCGGCAGCAATCCCAATCATATTTGCTTCTGCAATTCCTACTTGAAAAAAGCGTTCTGGGTTTTCATTTTTAAATTCATTCATTTTTAGAGAACCAATAAGGTCAGCACAAAGTGCAACTACATTAGGGTTTTTTCTCCCTAGTGCTGTAAGTCCTGCTCCAAATCCTGAGCGTGTATCTTTTAATTCCATTTTAGTATAGTTTTATTAGTTCAGATTTTCCTGAACGAATTTTAAAATTCTGTTCTCTAGTAAACATATATTGTTTTGCTGCCTTTGCTCGGAAAATAATTTTATAGTTACCAGGTAAAAGGTGAAGCCGTAATTTTTGCTTGTTTTCATCAATATTATATATGAGTTCCAATTTATCATTTTTAGATAAATAAACTCCACCATATCCTTTTGAAGGAAGTAAAATATTTGCTATTCCTGAAGTAGGTAAGCTAAGGGTGGTAAGTTTAGATTGTTGAATTTCTACATCTTTAATAAGAAATCTTGGAAGAGTAAGCACTTCAATATCATACTTTCCTGTCAAATATTTTTGTTTGGTATTGGTTTCTTGCACATTTAAAGTTTGTAGCTCTCCTGATTTTCTGATGATAAAAGAGTATTTTTCCTTGCTTAGCATTTTTATTTCTAAATCGCCTTGCGGAGTATTTATAGGAATAATAGTATGTTTTCCTGGTGTGAGGGAAATTAATTCCGACTCAACAGATGGAATAGTATGAGCAACCACTCTATATTTTAAAATTGGGTCAATACTCATAGTGTCAGGATTACCCTTGTGATTCATGGTGTGTATAAAGTTGTACTTTGCTAGCCCACTAAAATCATCATAAAAAGTAAGATTTACATTGGTTTCTGTTGGCTTGCCATAAGCATCTAATAGGTTTACTTGTGCAGTAGTTGAATTTAATACATGAGATATAACTACCTCTAAAACAGTCTCAAAGTCCCTTTCTTTTGAAGCGTCATAATAGGTTCCAACACAATCAAAAGTCTTTTTGTAAGTTTCATCTAAACCAATACCGATTACAAAAGGTTTTAAAATAATTCCTTCTCTTTGTAATAGTCTGGAAACAGAACAAGGGTCCATATTGCATTCCTCAATTCCATCAGTAATAAGGATGATAATATTTCTGCTATTAGCATTTTTAGGAAAGTCATAAGCCCCTTTTTCTAAGGAAATTGCAATAGGAGTGGTGCCTCTTGCTCGAATCATTTTCAGTTTTGCTTTAATTCTATCGGTAACTACATCACTTTTTCCAAAATCAACTTCCAATCTGGTATCATCACAATCCTGAGGAGGGTATCCTTTTTGATGACCATATACTCTTAGGCCAATTTCCAAATTATCCATGTTTTTTAAACTATCTAACATATTGTAAAGTAGTTTTCTGGCAATGTCAATCTTTCTGCCAGATTGCCAACGGCCAAGCATGGATTGAGAGGCATCAAAAATGAATAAGATTCTGTTTATTGGCTCTTGGTTTTTTTGAGCAGAAACATCAAAACTCCCCATTAATAGGAGGGTTGTTATTAATAATATTTTGATGTTTTTAGTAATCACCTAATGTTTCTGGATTTTGTGAAAGTGCATCAGCTAGTTGCTCATCATTGGGAGCAGATCCATGCCAAGCATGTGTCCCCATCATATAATCTACTCCATTTCCCATTTCGGTATGTAATATTATAACGACTGGTTTTCCTTTTGCTGATAAATCTTTGGCATTATTTAAGCAACTTATAATGGCTTCCAAATTGTTCCCGTTTGTTTCCTCCATCACTTCCCAGTCAAAAGCCCTGAACTTTTTAGCTATATCACCCATAGGAAGTACATCATCTAAACTCCCATCAATTTGTTTTTTATTGTAATCGATAGTTGCTATTAGGTTATCTACTTTATTGGCAGAAGCATACATTATGGCTTCCCAGTTTTGTCCTTCTTGTAGCTCCCCATCCCCTAATAATGTAAAAATTGTGCCATTATCATTATTGAGTTTTTTGCTTTGAGCTGCACCAATTGCTACCGAAAGCCCTTGCCCTAAAGAGCCTGAAGCCATGCGAATACCTGGTAAATTATCATGAGTAGCGGGGTGACCCTGCAAGCGAGAATTTAATTTACGGAATGTAGAGAGTTCGGAAACATCAAAATAACCACTTCTAGCCAAAACAGAATACCAAAGAGGGGAGATGTGTCCGTTGGACAAGAAGAATAAATCTTCCTCAATTCCATCCATACTAAAGTTGGTGTTGTGATTCATTATCTCAAAGTAGAGGGCTGTTAAAAACTCTGTACAACCAAGCGACCCTCCAGGATGTCCAGAGTTGTTGGCATGCACCATTCGTAGAATATCTCTTCTTATTTGGGGGCAGATTTCTTTTAGTTCAGTAATATTTGTCATAGGATGGTTTAATAATCGCAAAAATAGACTTTTAATCAAACGCTTGGGGGCTGTGTTAATAATTTTTGAAAACTCTAATGTATTTTCTGTTTTTTTGCATTCTTAATATATCTTTGCCAACTCAAAAAAACAAAAAATATGGCCTTAAAATGTGGAATTGTAGGATTACCAAATGTTGGTAAATCAACTTTGTTTAATTGCTTATCTAAAGCAAAAGCACAATCAGCAAATTTTCCATTCTGTACTATTGAGCCAAATGTTGGTGTAATTACAGTTCCTGATGAAAGGTTAGAGAAATTAGCAGCATTGGTAAAGCCAGAAAAAGTACAAGCCACCACTATTGAGATTGTGGATATTGCAGGATTAGTAAAAGGCGCAAGCAAAGGGGAGGGGCTTGGCAATAAGTTCCTAGCAAACATCCGTGAATGTAATGCTATTATTCATGTGCTAAGGTGTTTTGATGATGATAATATTGTACATGTAGATGGAAGTGTAAATCCTATAAGAGATAAAGAAACAATCGATTTTGAATTGCAAATTAAGGATTTGGAAGCCATAGAAAAAAAGCGAGATAAATACCAGAAAATTGCAAAATCGGGTGACAAAGAAGCCATAAAGATAGTTGATGCTTTAGATAAATACATAGCCCATTTAGAACAAGGAGAATCTGTTCGTTCGCTTGAAATAACAGATGCCGAAAAAGAGGTTGTTTCTGATTTATATTTATTGACTGCTAAGCCAGTGCTTTATGTTTGTAATGTAGATGAAACTTCTGCAAAAAATGGCAATAAATATGTGGAGAAAGTTAAGGAAGCAATAAAAACAGAAGATGCAGAAATTCTACTTATAGCCACTTCCATTGAAGCAGAAATTGCTGAATTAGAAGATTTAGAAGAACAAGAATTATTTTTAAGTGAAATGGGACTGGAAAAACCTGGAGTTCATCATTTAATACAGGCGACTTATCGCTTACTAAATTTGCAAACTTATTTTACAGCAGGCGTGAAAGAGGTAAGAGCTTGGACCATTATAAAAGGGATGAAAGCACCGCAAGCTGCTGGTGTTATACATTCTGATTTTGAAAAAGGATTTATAAGGGCAGAGGTAATTGCCTACAATAATTTTGTAGCATTGGGGTCAGAACAGGCCTGCAAAGATGCTGGAAAGCTTTCAGTTGAAGGGAAACAGTATGTAGTAAAAGATGGTGATGTAATGCATTTTAGGTTTAATGTTTAAAGGATAGATATTAATATTGAGATTATAGACCGCTTACACTATTAGCGGAATTTTTTTTATTTTTTATCTCATATCTAAAATACTAAAATCTAACCTCTGTTTTCTGGTTGAAAACATTGTTGAAAAACTTATCTGATTATCTCCTCATATTTTTATTTGTGTTTTAATTTTGCTTTCATTCGTAAAAACTCGAAATAAACGCATTTTATTTATATATGTCAAAACAAGATTATACAGAAGATAGTATTCGTTCCTTAGATTGGAAAGATCATATCCGACTAAGACCTGGAATGTATATTGGTAAGATTGGGAATGGCTCATCTCCTGATGATGGCGTGTATGTTCTTTTGAAAGAAGTGATTGACAACTGTATTGACGAATATGTAATGGGGCATGGAAAAACCATTGAGGTTTCCATAAAAAATAATAGGGTTTCAGTACGAGATTTTGGGAGAGGAATTCCCTTAGGTAAAGTAATTGATTGCGTTTCAAAAATAAATACTGGTGCAAAATACGATTCCAAAGTTTTTAAAAAATCAGTAGGATTAAATGGGGTTGGAACAAAAGCGGTAAACGCGCTTTCATCCTATTTTAAAATAAAATCCGTAAGGGAAGGCAAGAGTAAATTAGTAGAATTCAGTCAGGGAATTGTTGATAATGACAATGCAATTCAAGAAAATTCATCTAGAAAAGGCACAAAAGTTACCTTTATTCCTGATCAAGAGTTGTTTGGGAAATACCGATTTATCAATGAGTATGTGGAGAAGATGCTTTGGAATTATTGCTTTCTAAATCCTGGGCTTACTATTTTGTATAACGGACAAAAATTCATTTCTGAAAAAGGGCTTTACGATTTATTAGAAAGAGATATTGATTCAGAAATATTGTATCCTATTATCCACTTAAAAGCAGATGATATTGAAATAGCAATTACCCATTGTAAAAACCAATATTCTGAGCAGTATTATTCTTTTGTAAACGGACAACATACCGTTCAGGGAGGAACACATCAAAGTTCTTTTAGGGAGGCAATAGCAAAAACTATCCGTGAGTTTTATGGTAAAAATTATGATGCGGTGGATATTCGGCAATCAGTTTATGCAGCTATTAGTATAAAGATAATTGAGCCGGTTTTTGAGTCGCAAACCAAAACGAAATTGGGTTCAAATGAAATGGAACCCTCTGGTATAACTATTCGTTCCTTTGTAAATGATTTTATCAAAACACATTTGGATAATTATTTGCATAAACATCCAGAAACAGCAATTGCTTTACAAAAGAAAATTCAACAAGCAGAACACGAAAGAAAGGCAATGGCGGGAGTGAAAAAATTAGCTAGAGAAAGAGCAAAAAAAGCCAATCTGCACAATAAAAAACTAAGAGATTGTAGAGTGCATTATAACGATTTGAAAAAAGAGAATCGTGCCGATACAACCATTTTTATTACAGAGGGAGATTCTGCTTCTGGTTCAATTACCAAAACGCGTGATGTAGCTACACAAGCGGTTTTTAGTTTGAGAGGGAAACCTCTTAATTCCTTTGGGTTGAATAAAAAAGTAGTTTATGAAAATGAGGAGTTTAACCTTTTGCAAGCGGCCCTTAATATTGAGGAAGGGATTGAAGGTTTGCGTTATAATAAAATTGTATTAGCCACTGATGCGGATGTTGATGGTATGCATATTCGCCTTTTACTTATCACTTTCTTTTTAAAATTTTTCCCAGAACTAGTAAAAGAAGGGCATGTGCATATTTTGGAAACGCCACTTTTTAGAGTTAGAAACAAAAAAGAAACCTTTTATTGCTATAACGAACAAGAAAAAACAGAAGCAATAGAAAAGGTTGGTAAAAATGCTGAAATCACTAGATTTAAAGGATTGGGAGAAATTTCTCCATCAGAGTTCAAACATTTTATTGGGAAAAATATGCGACTTGAACCAGTGATAATTGGGAAAGAAGCTGGAATTACAGAGATTTTAAGCTTCTATATGGGTAAAAACACCCCTGAAAGACAGCAGTTTATTATTGAAAACCTAAAAGTAGAAAAAGATATTGTAAAAGATGAGAAATAACAATTATAAATATTCAAATTTAAAGAGTGCTTATTTGATAACTGCTGTTATATTTTTTGTTGGCATGATTACATTAGCTCTTCCTTTGTTTTTTATTAAAACATTTCCTTCAAGTATTTTAACAACAACATTTACTTCTTTTCCTTATTCGCTAATAAGTGTATTTGGGCTTGCTTTTCTTTTGTACTTTATTTTTACAGGTGTTTATTTTTATACATTTATAATAGATAATTATATAGTTGAAATAAAGTCAAAAAGAACTATTTCTGGGTTTTTCTCCAAAAAGAATAATATTATTGAAATGCCAAAAAGAACAATTGTAAGATATGCCTTCTATAATAGGCCTTTTACATTTAATACAACTTTAATGATAAAAATAAAACTCTCAGAAAGAAAATCTCTTGCAAAAAGGTTTCAATTATCATTTTTAACAAAAAAACAAAAAGAAAAAATATCAGTAATATTAGATAATATTGTTGAAAACAATAATTTGAATGGATAAGCAGGAAAATCAAAATAACGGGGAAAATCTAAAAGATGTAATTCATGTTTCTGGTATGTATAAGAAATGGTTTTTAGATTATGCCTCTTATGTTATTTTAGAGAGATCCGTGCCTTATATTGAAGATGGGTTAAAGCCAGTACAAAGAAGAATACTTCATTCCTTAAAAGAATTGGATGATGGCAGGTATCACAAAGTTGCCAATGTAATTGGGCACACCATGAAATTTCACCCTCATGGAGATGCTTCTATTGGAGATGCGCTTGTGCAAATAGGACAAAAGAATCTATTACTCGATATGCAAGGTAATTGGGGAAATACATTTACAGGTGATAAGGCAGCAGCTCCAAGATATATTGAAGTTCGCCTTAGTAAATTCGCTTTAGAAGTACTTTATAACTCAAAAATTACAGAGTGGAATTCCTCTTATGACGGTAGAAGTAAAGAGCCAGTAACTTTACCAGTAAAATTCCCATTGCTTTTAGCTCATGGAGTAGAGGGTATTGCAGTTGGACTTTCTACCAAAATAATGCCACATAATTTTAATGAACTTCTTGATGCTTCTATAAAAGTTTTAAAAGGGGTTAAGCCCAGAATATTCCCCGACTTTTTTAGTGGCGGAACGGCTGATTTTACCAATTATAATGATGGCAAAAGAGGAGGGAGGATAAGGGTAAGAGCAAAGATAAATCAAGAAAATAAAAGTACTCTTATTATTTCAGAAATTCCTTTTTCTACAACAACAACATCTTTGATTGCTTCTATTATTCGTGCAAATGATAAAGGTAAAATTAAAATAAAAAAAATAGAAGATAATACTGCAGAGAATGTAGAAATAGCTATTACGCTTCCTGCAAAAGTATCGCCCGATAAAACCATAGATGCTCTTTATAGTTTTACCGATTGCGAACTTTCTATCTCCCCCCTTGCATGTATAATTGAAGATGATACTCCTAAGTTTTTGGGCGTATCAGAAATTTTGCAAATTTCAACAAATAGAACGCTTAAACTACTAAAACAAGAGCTGGAAGTAGTATTAAGTGAATTGCAAGAAAAATGGCATTTTTTATCTTTAGAAAGAATTTTTATTGAGAATAGAATCTATCATCAAATTGAAGAGTTAGAAAGTTGGGAAGAAGTAATTAGCACTATTCATATGGGGTTAAAACCGCATACAAAAAACCTTTTTAAAGAGGTAACAGATGAAGATGTAAGTCGGCTCACTGAAATAAAGATTAAGCGAATCACCAAATTTGATTTAAACAAGGCGAAAAATGATTTGTTAAAACTAGAAGAAAAGATAAAAAAAGTAAAATACAATCTGAAAAACCTTACCAATTATGCTATTGATTACTTCAAAAAGTTAAAAAAGGATTACGGGAAAGATTTTAAGAGAAAAACAGAAATAAGAACTTTTGAAAATATTGAAGCAAAGAAAGTAGTAGTTGCTAGTAAAAAGCTTTATGTAAATAAAAAAGAGGGCTTTATTGGAACAGCTCTCCGAAAAGATGAATATGTATGTGATTGCTCTGATATTGATGATATTATTGTTTTCAAAACAGATGGAACAATGATTGTAGTTAAAGTAGATGATAAAACATTTGTTGGAAAAAACATAATACATTGTGCAGTTTATAAAAAGGGAGATGAGCGAACCATCTATAATATGATTTACAAAGATGGAAAATCAGGAAATACCATGATAAAGCGATTTGCTGTAAAAGGAGTTACAAGAAATAAGGATTATTCTCTTACAAAATCGGAAAAAGGAAGTAAGGTACTTTATTTTACTGCAAATCCAAATGGTCAAGCAGAGCAAGTTACTATTCATTTGCGTGCATTAGAAAGATTAAAAAAGCTAAAAATTGATGTTGATTTTTCGGAATTGGCAATTAAAGGAAGAAGTGCAAATGGAAATATAGTTACAAAAAATGCAGTAAAGAAGGTGGAATTAAAATCGGAAGGCATCTCTACACTTGCTGCCAGAAAAATTTGGTTTGATGATGCTGTACAAAGATTAAATGTAGATGAAAGAGGAGAGTTTTTAGGTGATTTTGAAGCAGAAGATAAAATACTTACAATAAATCAGCAAGGCGAATTGGAGCTGAAAGGTTTTGAGCTCTCCACTCATTTTGATGAAGATATGATTGTAATAGAAAAGTTTAATCCTAAAAAACCTATTTCTGCTATTTATTTTGATGGAAAAAAAGAGTGTTACTTTGTAAAAAGATTTCAAGTAGAATTAAAAACTAAAAGAATCAATTTTGTTACAGAGCATAAAAATTCAATACTTGAAATTGTATCTACTGATTGGCGTCCGCAAGCAGAAATAGTTTTTGTAAAGGAAAAAGGAAAAGAAAGAAAAACAGAAACCATAAATATTGAGGATTTTATAACTGTTAAGGGGATAAAAGCTAGTGGAAATAAATTAACAAACAAGAAAGTAAAAGAAATAAACTTAATTGAACCTCTTGCTTATCAACAAGAAGAAATAGAGAAAGAGATAGAGGATGAAAATACAGAAATTAAAGAAGTTATAAATAAAAAGTCATCTGATTCAGAGCAAGGTGATTCTAATAATCAAATTACTTTGGATTTATAAAAATCCTTTGAACAGCTAAGATGTTTGGCTATTACTTTTCAATCTTTGTTAATTGAACTTCTTTTAATTTAAATTTGCACAAACTTAAAAACAAAATACTATGATAAAAAAAACAATAATCAGCTTATTTTTAATTATGCCATTTACAATATTTGCTCAGAATAGCATGAATTTGGCATTGATGGGAACTTATGAGTGGCCTACAACTGAAGGAAGTGATATTTGGGGTTGGGTAGATGGAAATGGCAATGAATATGCTTTGGTAGGTCTTAATGATCGTTTTTCGGTTGTTGATGTTACTCTGGCTACAAATCCTACTGAAATGTTTTTTATCCTTGATATCAACTCTACTTGGAGGGATATTAAAACTTGGGGTAATTATGCTTATATTACAACTGAGGCTGATGCAGGACTTTTAATTGTAGATTTAACCGATATGACTGGATCAACTTTTTGGCATGTGAAAGATTTTTTCAGTGCAAATGGAAATGATACTTTGCATTGGGAAGCTGCACATAATATATATATTGATGAAAATGGAGTTGCTTATATTTTTGGAGCATCAAATCCAAATGGATTTCCTTCTCCACCTGATGGTGCTATTTTTTTAGATGTAAATGCTAATCCTACAAATCCTGTATACTTAGGAGAGTGGAATGATTTTTATATTCATGATGGAATGACAAGAGGAGACACCATGTATGCTGGTTGTATATATGAGGGTGAAGTGTATATTGTAGATGTAAGTAATAAAGCTAATCCTCAAACAATTGGGCAACATGCTACACCAAATAATTTTACTCATAACGCTTGGGTTTCTGATGATGGAAATTTCGTTTTTACCACTGATGAACAATCGGATGCTTACCTTGCTGCTTATGATATTTCTAATTTAAACAATATTCAGGAGGTAGATAGAATTCAATCTAATCCTGGCTCCAATTCCATTCCTCATAACACTCATGTAGATGGAAATTTTTTAATTACATCTTATTATAGAGATGGTACTACTGTGCATGATATTACCTATCCTAATAATATGATTCAAGTTGCTTATTATGATTCTTATTCTGGAAGTGGAAATGGTTTTGATGGTTGCTGGGGGACTTATCCTTTCTTGCCTTCTGGTAATATTATCTCATCTGATATTAATAGTAGTACAAATCAGTCCGGGAAATTATTAATTTACGAAAGACAATTTCAACAAGCGTGTTATTTAGAAGGAAATGTTACAGATGTAAATACAACTAATGCTATTGCAAGTGCAGATATTGAAATACTTACAGCAACTGTTAGCGCCACCTCAAATATATCTGGGGATTATCTTTCTGGAGTTGCAAATTCAGGAACTTACGATATTCGTTTTTCAAAAGCTGGTTATTTAAGCGATACAATTTCTTCTGTTTTATCTAATGGAATTGTAACTACTGTGAATGCTCAGCTTATTCCTTTGCAATCTTTTACAGGGGTTGGAATGGTTACCGATATTAATGGAAATGGTATTGCAAATGCTCAGGTTTTGATTTACAATAATGACTTTATTTTTACTGTAACTGCTGATTTAAATGGAAATTTTAATATTGCAAATATGTATGATGGAAACTATGAGGTAATTGCTGGACAATGGGGATATAATACAGTTTGCTCAAATGAAACAATTACTATATCTTCTAGTAATTTAACTATTGTTCTGCCTGAGGGTTATTATGATGATTTTACTTTTGATTTTGGATGGAGTGTAAGTGGTGGTGTTACGCAAAGCTCTGATGGTATTTGGGAAAGGGGAAATCCAGAAGGAACTTCTCGTCAAGGTGTTGATTTTAATCCTGAAGATGATTTGGCAAATGATTGTTATGAAAATGCTTTTGTAACAGGTTTGGCTGCTGGCGGAAGTGTAGGAAGTAATGATGTTGATGATTTTAATACAATCCTTACCTCTCCTGTATTTGATTTATCAAGTGGAAGCAATCATTTATTAAGCTACTATTCTTGGTTTAATAATGATTTTCCTTTTGGTAGTAATCCTCCAAATGACTCTTTAATAATAAGTTTAAGTAATGGAAGTAACACTGTTGTTTTACAGACTATTACATCAAGCTCTCCAGATTTAGGGCAGTGGAATTTAAATACTTTTGATGTGTCGCAATATATAATGCTAACTACTTCTATGCAATTAATTTTAGAAACTGCTGATTGGGATGCAAATGGTGGGCATTGGGTTGAGGCAGGCTTAGATTTATTTAATATTACTTCTATAATAAGTGGGGTAGAACAAGTTCATAGTGCAAATCCAAAACTCCTTAAAATTGTAGATGTTTTAGGTAGAGAAGTTATTCCAACAAAAAATACTCCTCTGCTTTATATTTATGATGATGGAACGGTTCAAAAGAGAATCAATATAACAAACTATTAATGTAGAAATGCATTAATTCATTACAACATTAATTTTTTATCTTTGTAAAAAAGAATATTCTTAGGTAAAAAATTTGGTAAAACCGATATATATAATATATATGCAAATTATTAATCAAAACTTTTTTTATTATGAAAAAATCAATTTTTATTTTATTAACGATTCCTTTACTTTTTAGTAATTGCCAACAAGAAGATGAAGACCCTACAACAATTAGCGTTAATTATATTACTGCTTGTAATGAAGCCGAGTATGATCTTACAATTAATGGTACTAATTTTTGGGATTCTGATAATGGCGTATGGTATAGTATTGATGGCACATATCATTATTGTAGAAAATACTTAGACACAACTACAACAAGTGGTGGAAATATTGATGGAGAACCCACTAATTTGACAGATTTCGAGATTAGATATAATCAGAATGGCACACAAGATTTATTACTTAATTTTAAACCTACTAATGATCCGAATGACATTTGGTTTAATTTACAATTTGGAGTTATGGACTTATTAAATTTTCCTATAAATCAAGCTGTTAATTATAATACGGTTGGAAGCCCTACAGGTACCGCATCATTTGGATTTAGTTTGAACGAATATATTTATAACCCCTCTATAATACTTACTACAAAGGATATTCAAAATGGAATATATGAAGGAATAGTGTCTTGCTCTTTTATAGATTGGGAAGACGTTTTTCTCACACCCCCACCAATTCAATATACTTCAACTATTAATTTCCATTTTGATATGTAGTTAAATAAAAAAACAAAAAATGACAAATCCAGAAACAGTAAAAATAAACCAATCGGTTGCCATTTTAATTGATGGCAACAATATTGAAATGAGCTTACATTCTCTTATGAATGATAAAATGGCCATGATTAATTTTGATATCCTTATTCCAAAACTATTAGATAACAGAGGGCTTAATCGCTTAATTTATTTCCGTGAGGGAAAAAGTATTTCTTCTAAACTAGCCGATAGATTGCACGAGCATTATCATGGGTCAGTGGTGCCCTGCCATAAATCTGCTGATATTCCACTTACTATTAAAGCTACTCAATTGGCTCAAAAAGTAGATACTATCATTATTCTTTCTGGCGATTCGGATTATATTGAGCTTATTCGTCACCTAAAGGGAGAGGGAGTTAGGGTAGAGGTGGCGGCAGTAGAAAAAACTACCGCACCTATTGTAAAAGCAGAAGCCGATTATTTTATACCTATTGATGGGGATGATGTGTTTGTGTATAATAAACCGAGCGGAAAGCCGTTTAAAAAGCAATAAAAATCATAAGTAATTTAAGAGTGAAACGCACATTCTGTTTTTTATTTTTCCTATTTTTTACCACTAAGATTTTTCCCCAAATTGGAGGAGAAAACACCTTTGCTATTTTAGATTTTTCTACTTCTGCTAGAAGTACTGCAATGGGAGGGGATTTAATAGCAATTTTTGATAATGATGTTAATTTAGCGGCAAGTAATCCCGCTTTATTAAATGCAAAAATGAATAGACAAATTTCTTTTTCTTTTGTTGATTATTTCTCAGATATTAATGCTGTTTCAGTTAATTATGCTACAAATAGTAAAAAAATAGGAATGCTGTTTTTTGGTGCAAAAGCATTGAATTATGGTAGCTTTACCAAAACAGATGAAGTTGGATTGGAGTTAGGAGAATTTACTGCAAACGAGCAAGTACTTACGGCTGGAATAAGTAAACTCTTAAATGAAAATTTTACTGTTGGGATGAGTATTAATTTTATCAATTCAAAATTAGAGCAATATTCTTCTTTTGCGCTTGCAAGTAATTTTGGCTTAACTTATTGTAACAATAAAAAGGATTTATGCGTTTCTGTTTTGGCGAAAGATTTTGGAAGACAATTAAAATCCTTTACAAATACAAATGAGAAATTGCCTTTTCAGTTACAAATGGGTGTTTCTAAGGGGTTGGCTCATTTACCATTTCGTTTTTCTATAGTCGCTCATCATCTTAATAAATTTGATATTAGTAATAACTATTTGGAGCCAACTATTACTGATCCTATTTCAGGAGAAAAAGTAGAAAATGAAGAGTCTTTTGGTAAAAAAGTTTTAAGACATTTTATTATTGGAGGAGAGTTAAACCCTTTCAAAAAAAGTTTGTTTATTAGAGGGGGATTTAACTTTCAAAGAAGGCAAGATATGCAACTTCCTACTCGCCCTGTAATGGTTGGCTTTTCTTGGGGATTGGGTTTCAAAATTTCAAAATTTCATTTGAATTATTCTAGAGCTACTTACCATTTGGCTGGAGCTTCTAATATTTTTAGTTTTACTACCAATCTTTCTTCTTTGGGATTATAAATGGATATAAGAATAAACATTGCTATTGATGGACATTCCTCCTGTGGAAAAAGCACTATTGCAAAAGCAATTGCCAAAAAATTTGGAATGCGGTATATTGATACTGGAGCAATGTATCGGGTAATTACGCTTTACTGTATAGAAAACAAAATTATAAATAATGGAGAAGTCGATATAAAAGAACTAATACTTCATTTGCCTAAAATAAATGTTTCTTTTGAATTTAATGTAAAAAGTGGAAAATCAGAAACCATATTAAATAGGAAAAATGTTGAGTCAGAAATCCGAAAGCATGAAGTGTCTTCCTTTGTAAGTATTGTAAGTCAGATAAAAGAGGTAAGAGAAAAATTAGTAGTTTTACAAAGAGAAATCGGAAAGAAAAAAGGAGTAGTAATGGATGGCAGAGATATTGGAACCAAAGTTTTTCCAAATGCTGAATTAAAATTTTTTATTACTGCAAATGCCGAAATTAGAGCTCAAAGAAGATTTAGTGAAATCAGGAAAACCGGTGTAAGTCTTCAACAGGTTTTTGAAAACTTACTAGAAAGAGATGAAACTGATAGCAACCGTGAGATTAATCCTTTAAAGGTTGCACAAGATGCTATTGTGATAGATAATTCTGATTTAACAGAGAAACAGCAAAATAATCTTATTTTTGAACTTATAAAAAAGAAAATTGAAAGTAACGATTGATAAGTATTCTGGATTTTGTTTTGGCGTAGTTTATGCCATTGAAATGGCAGAAGAGGAGCTTTCCAAATCAGGGGAACTATATTGTTTGGGCGATATTGTGCATAACAATATGGAGGTAGATAGGTTAAGCTCAAAGGGCTTGAAGATTATTAATCAGCAGCAATTAAGGGAGCTAAAAAATTGTAAAGTACTTATTCGTGCACATGGTGAACCTCCAGAAACTTACCATACAGCTATTAAAAATAATATTCAACTTTTGGACGCTTCTTGCCCTGTAGTGCTTAAGTTACAACATACAATAAAAGAGGGCTATGAAGAGATAAGAAAATTAGATGGACAAGTAATTATTTTCGGAAAAGAAGGGCATGCAGAGGTGCAAGGGCTTTTAGGACAGACAGGTGGAAATGCAATTGTTATTTCTGGAGAAGATGATTTAGAGAAAGTGGATTTTACAGCTCCTATCTATATGTATTCTCAAACTACAAAAAGTCCTAAAGCTTTTAGTGATTTGCAGCAAGAAATTATAAAAAGAAAGAAAATCGCAAATAATACCGATTCCGTGAAATTTATTGTGAATGATACTCTTTGCAGACAGGTTTCTGGAAGAGAACCACAGCTAAAAGAGTTTGCAAAGGAAAATGATATAATTATATTTGTAAGTGGAAAAAAGAGCTCAAATGGTAAGATGTTATTTCAATCTTGTCTTAAAGAAAATTCAAAATCGTATTTTATTTCGACTAAAGATGAGATAAAGACAGAATGGTTTACTGAGATTTCACAAGTTGGAATATGTGGAGCTACTTCTACTCCTAGATGGCTAATGGAAAGTGTTGCCAAAAAAATAGAACAGATTTAGTAGTAAAAAAAATCTTCATTGATTTTTTTGTTTTACAGAAGTAAATCGTATCTTTGCACGCCTTTTTAATGTGAGAGAATTAAGGATAAAAAGGGGAGAAGTTAATAAAAAATAATACCTCTCGTAAATTGAATGCATGAAATCCTTATCAATTTTCGAGATACAAAACAAAAGACAAATTATGTCAGAAGTAAAAAAAGCTACTGAGAAAGTAGTTGAAAACCAAGAAAAACAGGAAGAATCTACTCCTGTAATTCAAGATTCAAAAGAAGAAATACAAGAATCGGAAGAAACATCAAAAGAAAAAAATAAAGAAGAGGATTCCCCTGATGCTTTAGAAGAAAAAAATGATGAAGTTCAAGAGGTTGTTAGTGAAGAAGCTGCTATTCAAGAAGTAGAGGAAGATAAAGTGGATGAAGTGATTGAGGAAAAGGAAGTTAAAAAACAGAGTAAATCAGAAAAAAAAGAAGTAGAAGAAGAATTTGATTGGGATAAATTAGATTCATCTGATTATAATGAGCAGCAATGGGGAGATTTAGAGAAAGAATACCTCCTTACTTTGAGTTCGGTTGAGGATAAGAAAGTTTTAGACGGAACAGTGGTAAGAGTTACCGATAGAGAGGTAATTGTAGATATAAACTTCAAATCGGATGGTGTAATTGGTCGCTCGGAATTTAGATACAATTCTGAACTAAAAGCTGGAGATATTGTTGAGGTTTTAGTAGAGAAGCAAGAAGATAAGAATGGACAATTAATACTCTCTCATAGAAGAGCAAGAGTACTCAGGGCTTGGGAGAAAGTAAATACTGCAGAAGATACTGGTGAAATTGTGGAAGGTACAATTAAAAGCCGTACTAAAGGGGGAATGATTGTTGAAGTATTTGGTATTGAGGCCTTTTTACCTGGCTCACAAATTGATGTGAAACCAATTAGAGATTATGATGAGTATGTAGGGAAGAAAATGGAATTCAAGGTGTTAAAAGTAAATGAGGCATTTAGAAATGTAGTAGTTTCTCATAAAGTACTTATTGAAGCAGATATTGAAGATCAGAAGAAGGAAATCATGTCAAAGCTGGAAAAAGGACAGGTGTTAGAAGGGGTTGTGAAAAACACCACTTCTTATGGGGTATTTGTTGATTTGGGTGGTATTGATGGACTAATTCATATAACGGATTTATCTTGGGGTAGAATTGCACATCCTGATGAAATTGTAACTCTTGACGAAAAAATCAATGTTGTTATTCTTGATTTTGATGAGGGTAAAAAACGAATTCAATTAGGATTAAAACAACTAAGTGAGCATCCTTGGGATTCATTAAAAAAGGATATAGCAGTTGGCGATAAGGTTAAGGGAAAAGTAGTAGTAGTAGTAGATTATGGTGTGTTTGTAGAAATGCAACCAGGAATTGAAGCTCTTTTGCATGTTTCAGAAATGTCATGGTCCACTCATCTTAGAAGTGCTAATGACTTTTTTAGAGTTGGTGATGAGGTTGAAGCTCAAATTCTTACTCTAGATAAAGAGGAAAGAAAAATGTCCTTAGGTATTAAACAAATGCAAGAAGACCCATGGTCAGTAATCACTAAGAAGTTCCCAGTAGGATCCAAGCATAATGTGAAGGTTATAAACTTTACAAACTTTGGGATTTTTGTAGAATTATCGGAAGGAATTGATGGTTTGGTACATATTTCTGACTTGTCTTGGACTAAAAAGATAAAGCATCCTGCTGAGTTTACCTCTATTGGTGAAATGCTAGATGTTGTGGTGTTGGAAATAGACATTGAAAACAGAAGAATTAGTTTAGGACACAAGCAATTGCATGATAATCCTTGGGATACCTATGAAACTCTTTTTATTGAAGGGAATGACTATAAAGGAAAAATTACTGAAATGTTTGATAAAGGAGCTCTTGTTGCTCTAGAGCATAATGTGGAAGCATTTGCACCAAAAAATCACTTAGAAAAAGAAAATGGAGCTAGCGCTGGAGTAGGGGAAGAACTTGACTTTAAAGTATTAGAGTTTTCTAAAGAAAATAAGAAAATTTTAGTTTCTCACACAGCAACCTTTAAACAAGCGGAGGAAAAAGCAAAAAAATCTTCTGCTAAAACAACAAAAAAGGTAGTAGAGAAAATTCAACAGACACAACAAAAATCTACTCTTGGAGATTTGCAGGTGCTATCGAGTTTAAAAGATGATATTGATAAAAAGGCGAAAGAAAAAGATAGTGATAATAAATAATTTAAAGCCCCATTTTTTTGGGGCTTTTTTTTTAATCCTATATTTGCCATGTAAATGAAAGCAGAAAAAGTAATAATCAATAAAGAAAAATTCAATATAATTATTGAACGATTATCTTATCAGCTTATCGAGAATCACGCTAATTTTGAGAATGCAGTTTTAATTGGTATTCAGCCAAGAGGGATTCATTTTTGTAATAGAATCTACACCAAACTATCTTCAATTGTTTCAAATAAAGATATAAAAGTAGGGGATTTAGATATTACTTTTTACAGAGATGATTTTAGAAGAAGAGATGATCCTCTTGAGCCACAAGCAATAGATATTAATTTTTCCATTGAAGGAAAAAATGTAGTTTTGATTGATGATGTACTCTATACCGGCAGGTCAGTTAGAGCTGCAATGGATGCCTTACTTGCTTTTGGAAGACCAAAATCAGTGGAGCTTTTGGTACTTGTTGATAGAAGGTTTAGTAGGCATTTACCTATTCAGCCAAATTATGTAGGAAAAAAAGTAGATGCAATTTCTACTGAAAAAATAATTGTGGAATGGAAAGAAACAAATGGAAAAGACCAAGTAATATTGATAAATTCAGAAAAATGAACGAATTATCGGTAGAACATTTATTAGGAATTAAATATTTAACGGCTGAAGATATTTCTTTGATTTTCAAAATGGCAGATAATTTTAAAAAAATTATTAATCAACCAATAAAGAAAGTCCCCTCATTAAGAGATATTACTGTTGCTAATTTGTTTTTTGAGAATTCTACCAGAACAAAACTCTCATTCGAACTTGCGGAAAAACGCCTTTCGGCAGATGTAGTTAATTTTTCTTCTGCTGCTTCTTCTGTTAAAAAAGGAGAAACCTTAATCGATACGGTAAATAATATTATTGCCATGAAGGTAGATATGGTTGTTGTTAGGCATCCAAATCCAGGGGCTTCTGTTTTTCTGTCAAGAAATATTGATGCAAAGATTGTAAATGCTGGAGATGGTACGCATGAGCACCCTACACAAGCCCTTTTAGATGCTTATTCTATAAGAGAAAAGTATGGAGAGGTAAAAGGTAAGAAAGTTGTTATTATTGGAGATATCCTGCATTCAAGGGTAGCACTCTCCAATATTTATTGTTTGCAAAAGTTGGGTGCAGAGGTTTCTGTTTGTGGCCCTTCTACCCTAATGCCAAAATATATAAGTACATTGGGAGTAAAGCATATTAATAACTTAAAAGATGCCCTGAATTGGTGTGATATTGCTAATGTTTTAAGAATTCAATTGGAACGACAAGATGTCAAATATTTCCCTTCCTTGAGGGAGTACGCAATGGTTTTTGGGATAAATAAAGAAATATTAAGTGGTTTGAATAAAGAGATTACTATCATGCATCCTGGACCTATTAATAGAGGAGTGGAACTAACTTCAGATGTAGCTGATTCAGGACAGGCTATAATTTTAAATCAGGTGGAAAATGGAGTAGCAATCAGGATGGCAGTGCTTTATTTGCTTGCTGGAAAAGTTAAGAAAAATGGAGAGTAAAATCATAAACGGACATACAGTAGTTTTTACATTAAGCGAAAACAATTCATTTGAAAATATCAGAATTTCTGAGGAAGTAAATAATTTTATTGCTGATTTTCAAAATGTTAATGTAGAAGTATTAGAAGTTATTAAAAATAATTTGATTAAATTCGCAAACTCAGTGTCTAAGAATAGAGGTACTTTTGTAGTGATAAGTAAGTTTTCTTTTGATGAAAAATTAAACATTGTACCAACTCTGCAAGAAGCACAGGATTTTATAGAAATGGAGGAAATAGAAAGACAATTAGAACTTTAAATATTAACCATAAAACAAAAAATTATGAAAAAACTTGTACTTATTTTAACACTAACATTTAGCTATGTTTTTAGCTTTGCACAATGCACGCCTAATTCATTGTATCAAGATTCTACTTCTGGAACTTGGCCAGACACTATTCAAAATCTCCCACATGTAACCCAAGGAGCAGCTTACTATACAGTTATAGATATTAAAACTCCCGCTACTTTAATTGAAGCAGCTAATGGCGATAGTTCCCAAACACAAATTGATACTGTTATTTTTGGCTTTCCTGTTTCTGAATATATTGGGCATTGGCCTGTTGATAGCATGATTTTAGTGCAAGTAAATGGTCTTCCTGCCGGTATATCAATGGATTGTAATACAGGACCATCTTGTAGTTTTCCTGGTGATGCGGTAGGGTGTGCTAATGTGTTGGGAACTACTAACGACCCTATAGGAATTTATCCTATTGAAATTCTTATAAATGTATTTACTCACGGAACTTTATCAGGCATTCCGGTAAATACTGATATTTATTCTGCAACAGGAAGCTATGAAAGTATTGATGGTTATAAAATTGTGATTGATCCTGCAACTGGCATTCAAACATTCCACCAAGAAGATTTTACACTTTTTCAAAATTTCCCAAATCCTTTTGCTGAGAAAACTAATATATTATTTAATTCCCCAAAATCTACTAATGTAGAATTTTCTGTAATAGATATGTTTGGAAGAATCGTTTTTTCTGAAGAAATTGCTGCAAATAGAGGAGTAAACACCTATGAGTTTAACAATAATTTATCTGCTGGAATCTATATGTCTGTTATAAATAATGGAGAAGAAAGAATTTCGAAACCAATGGTAGTTGCCGAAAAATAATGTCGTTTAAACTAACAATTCTAGGATGCAATTCTGCAGTTCCTACAATTGAAAAAAATCCAACCGCTCAGCTACTAAATGCAGATGAGCGGTTTTTTTTAATTGATTGTGGGGAGGGTACACAAATTCAGTTGCTAAAAAATAAAATAAAAGCCCAACGAATAAATCATATTTTCATCTCACATTTGCATGGCGATCATTATTTTGGGTTGATAGGACTTATAAATACTATGCATCTTTTGGGTAGAACAAGGGAGTTAAATTTATATGCACATCCTAAGTTGAAAGATATTATTGATTTGCAATTTTTGGCGTCAAATACTGAACTGAAATTTCCTTTATTTTTTCATCCAATTCCTACGGATAAGGAGAAAGTGTTATTTGAGGACGATAGTATTATTATAAGTAGTTTAGTTTTAAAGCATAGTATTTCTTCAAGTGGTTTTTTGTTTAAGGAAAAGAAAAAAACAAAGAATATTATTAAAGAGAAAATTAAACAGTACAACATTCCTGTTTCTGCAATTTTAGATATAAAACAGGGAAACGATTTTAATACAGTTGATGGAGAAATAATAAGAAATGAAGAATTGACAACCATTTCTGATTCTCCACATTCTTATGCTTTTTGTTCTGATACTACTTTTGTGGAGGAAAATATTAATAAGATAAAGGGTGTAACTCTTTTGTATCATGAGGCAACTTTTATGAAGGATTTGCAGGAGAAGGCCTTACAAACAGGACATTCTACTACAGTTGATGCGGCTACAATAGCAAAAAAAGCAGAAGTAAAACAATTGTTGATTGGACATTTTTCCAAACGATATAATAATTTAGAAGATTTGTTAGAAGAAACAAGATTGGTTTTTGTAAATACATCTTTAGCTGCTGATGGGGAAACTTATGATTTTGATACAATCTAGAAACTATTATTTTGTTGCTTAAAAAAAATATATATTTGCAAAGTTTTATTTTAAAAATTCAGATGAAAAAAAATGTTTGCTTACTACTTTTAATTTGCCTTAGCTTTACTTTAAAATCTCAATGTGTACGAGATACATTTCATATTTCCAGAATTAGTTGTTATGATTCTCTAGGTTTAATAGTGCCTATATATAGTTTGCCTACTATTAATAATCAAGGAAATTCATTTACTATTGATACACTTTATGCTAATGTTGGTGATACCATAAATTTTCAATTAACTGCAACACATAATGCTGTTGAGGTAAGTCAAACAACATGGTTAGCAAATGTAACAATATCCAATGGTGGATTTAATCTTCCTTTAGGAGTAGATAGCTTTATTGTTCTTAATAATATTGGTACTTATTATTATGTATGTCAGCCGCATGTAGCTAGCGACACAATGAAAGCGGTAATTATTGTAACAGGAAATCCTTTTACTTACCAATGGTTTAACGCTTCTAATGTGCTGGTTTCTACTAATGATTCCTTAATTTCAAATGTATGTGGCCCTTTTTCTGTAAAAGTTTATGATCATAATGGTGCTTTTTGCGATTCGGCTTCAAGGTTTTTGGGCTGCCCTTTAAGTATTGGAGGCGGACAAACAAATATTAATTGCTATGGAGATTCAACAGGTGAATTAATTAGAACAGGAACTTCAGGTATGCCTCCTTATAGTTATGAATGGTATAAAGATAATGTATTATTTTCAACTGGGCTAGATGATACATTGCAATCAAATCTTTCAGCAGGAATTTCGTATAAAGTAATTGTTATCGATTCCATTGGCTGTAAGGATTCCATTATAACTAATTTTAATAATCCACAACAGATTGAGTTCCATGAGATTACTTTTGATAGTATCAATTGTAATGGAGATTCAACTATAGTAAAAATATTAGTAAAAGGAGGTAGTAAATACACAAATGGAGTAGGTTATTCTTATTATCTGATTCAAAATAACGATACCATTGCTTTTAAGGATACAATAGGGCAAAGTAATAGTTTTACATCAATAGGTTTTTCTCCAACTTCAGCAACACCTGATACTATTACTTTTAGTAGCATTTTTGCAAGTTTAGATTCTCTTTTAATTTCTGTTGTTGATAGTTTTGGTTGCACAAATGACACCACTATATTTATTCCACAACCAGATTCTATTATCGCTTCAATTTATACAAATACCTATCCTATTTGTTCTTACGATAGCACTTGGATTTATTTAGACTCTATCTCAGGAGGAGTTGGCCCCTATACTTATTGGTGGACAAATGGCACTAATTTGGATTCTATTTATGTAGCAGCTGGGTTCAATCGGCTTTTTGTTACGGATGCTAATGGCTGCCTAGATTCAACCAATGGAATAGATGTAATTACACCAGAAGAAATTACGGTAAATGATTCAATCATTGATGTAATATGTAATGGAGATACTACTGGGCAAATACATTTGCAAATAAGTGGTGGTACGGGAACAATAACGCAAGATTGGGGTCTAGGTGTAAATCCAATGGCACTTTCTGCTGGCACATATCCTGTACTTATCAATGATTCGCAGGGCTGCTTATACCCAGCTACATCTTATACTGTTACTGAAAATCCTATAATAAATTTAAGTTTTTCTAACAAGAATCCAACATGCCTTAATCATGCCAACGGATCTATTAAAGTAGATATTACTGGGGGTATTGCTCCTTATTCCATTCTTTGGGATAATACAAATACAACAGATAGTATTTTTGGTTTAGCAGTTGGAATGTATCTACTTGAAGTAACAGATTCTTTGGGCTGCATAATGAGAGATTCTGTTGAATTGCAAAGCACAGATTCTCTAATTATTTCCTTTACTAATTATACAGCTAATTTATCTTGTTATGGAGGGATAACAGCCATTACAGCTAATATTTCAGGAGGGGTTACAGCAAATGGAAATTATACCATTTTGTGGGATAATGGCGATACAATTAATCAGACTATTTTGGGTGGAGGAACACATAAAATTTTAGTAAGTGATGATGTTGGTTGTGAGGATTCAGCAAGCGTTTTTATTGCAAGCCCCAATCCGTTAGTTGTATTAATAAATAAAACAAATCCATCTTGTTTAGGCAATGATGGCAGTATTGATGTTGTGGTTACTGGCGGTACTTTGCCTTATCAGTACCAATGGAGCACTGGCGCAATAGGAACTTCTATTAATAGTCTTATAGCTGGAAATTATTGGATAATTGTTACAGATTCTTGTGGGATTAAAGACTCCTTAGGCATTGTATTAGACCCTTTTATTTCGACATTAAATATTGACAATTATAATTTAATACAACCCTCTTGTTTAGATAATGATGGTATGATTGATATAACAGTAAGTGGAGGATTTACACCCTATACTTATCTTTGGAGCAATGGCGATACAACTCAGGATATTTCTGGTTTGGGTTTTGGTACTTATACCGTTTTAATCACTGATGATTGTGGTTTAGAAACTACTGGAATTTATACGCTCAACCAAATGCCAAATACTGTTTCTGCAAATGAATTTTATGACTATTTATCTCTTTGGTCATCCATTTCGGTAAGTGGTTCTAACCCTCCGTTTACTATTAATTGGACAATGCTTGATAGTTCAATAATGACAGGAGATTCCATTCAAGGTTTGTGTCAGGGAGATTATTTTTATGAGGTAACTGATAGTGCAAATTGCACTTATTCTGACACTTTTTATGTTTTATATATCAATCAGTTGGTTAATCCAAACACTTCAACCGTAATTGATACCAGTTGGGGGATTGGGCCTTTTTCTTATTTGTGGAGTGATGGACAAACTACTCCTCATGCTGATAGCCTTTGTGAAGGAACACATACGGTTACGGTTTCTGCTTTGGGAGGTCCTTTTGTATGTGATTTATCAGAATCATTTCCCATAAGTGCTCTTGAAGTAATACTTTATCCAAGTTTAACAATAGTTGATTGTGAAGATGATTTTGACGGAACAATAATTGTGAATCCTGATGGGGGAACGCCTAATTTGGGAACGCCTCCTTACCGATTCTTATGGTCTACCGGAGACACCATAGATCGTATAGAGGAAAATCTAAATCCTGGAACTTATTATGTAAGTGTTTTTGATAGAAATGGTTGTCAGTTAGATACTTCCATTATTATTGCTGCTATGGGAGCGGATTGTATTCCAAATGTTTTTTCTCCTAATGGAGATAATGTAAATGATGTTTGGGAATTAGAGGAGTCATTCTTGTATTCGGAAACCATTATTAAAATATACGGTCGTTTTGGTAAAAAGATGTTCGAGTCCAATGGTTATGATACGCCTTGGGATGGGACTAATAAAAAGGGGCGTGCGGTACCAGATGGCACCTATTTTTACATTATTAATTTAGGTAGAGGAAATGATCCTATAAAAGGAACAATTACCATTATCCGATAATTTTATTGAAAGCATTTTCGGTTTTAATATGCTGAGTGTTTTCGTCCCTTTTGAACCAGCTTATTTGTCTTTTCGCAAATCTCCTACTGTTTCTTTTTATCTTTTCTATTGCTTCTTCTAAACTGATAACTCCCTCAAAATGTTCAAATAATTCTTTGTAGCCGACCGTTTGCAAAGCATTTTTGTTTTTGTATGGAATTAAATTTTCAACCTCTTTTAGCAATCCTTCTTCCATCATTATATCAACTCTTTGGTTTATTCTTTGGTATAATTTTTCTCTTTCCATTTCTAAGCAGAAGTGGCTGATATCAAAATCTCTTTTCGTGTTTTTTTCTTTTCTGAAAGAGGAAAATGGTTTGTTGCTTTCTCTTATAACGGCTAATGCTCTTATTAATCTTTGGGCATTATTAATATCCACCATTTCATAATAAATAGGGTCATGTTTTTTAAGTTCATTTTGCAGAAATACAATTCCTTTTTTTTCATATTCTGCAATAATTTCCTTTTTGATTTTATCTTCCACCTCAGGAAATATATCTAATCCATTACAAATTGCATTAATATATAATCCTGAACCGCCAACCATTATTATTGTATCCAGTTTTTTAAATAAATTACTAATAAGTGCTATTGCATTTTTTTCGAAAAGCCCAACATTATAGTCCTCTTTTACTGATAAATGCTGAATAAAATGATGTTTAATAGTTGCTAATTCTTCTTTGTCAGGAGGCGCAGCTCCAATTTTTAGTTCTTTATAAAATTGTCTGGAATCAGCTGAAATTATTTCGGTATTAAAATACTGTGCAAGCTTTATGCTTAATGTAGTTTTTCCAATTGCAGTAGCCCCAGAAATTATAATTAAGCGTTTGTTTTTGGGGACTTTCTTCAAATTTATTTCTTTTTTTCTTTTGGTGAAAGATTAATTTCAGCTCCCTTTTTTATCATGAAATCTAGGGCTTCTTCTTTATCATTTTTAATTTCTCCATCTAGGATAGCTTCTTTAATTGCATTTTTAATAATTCCTATTTCTTTGCCTGCTTTTATGCCAAAAAATTGCATTATATCTTCTCCATTTATTGGTGGTTGCCAATTTCGTATATGGTCTTTTTCTTCTACTTCTTTTAACTTTTTTCTTACCAATTGAAAGTTATCGAGATATTTTTTTACTTTATTTGGGTTTTTTGATGTAATGTCGGCATCACAAAGCATCATCAAATCATCAATATCATCTCCTGCATCAAAAAGTAGCCGTCTTACTGCCGAATCAGTTACAATATCTTTTGCTAGAACAATTGGTCGTAAATGCAGTAAAACAAGCTTTTTCACATACTTCATTTTCTCATTGAGTGGTAATTTTAAATTTTTGAAAATTTTAGACACCATTTTTGCTCCAAAAAATTCATGTCCATGGAAAGTCCATCCTTGATTTTTGTAATATTTTTTAGTCTTTGGTTTTGCGATATCGTGTAAAATGGCTGCCCATCTGAGCCATAAATCCTCCGTATTTTCAGAGATATTATCTAAAACCTCTAAGGTGTGGTAAAAATTGTCTTTGTGGGCATGACCATTTTTTATGTCAACCCCATATAAATCACACAGCTCAGGAAAAAATTCCTGCAAAAGTCTTGTTTCAAACAGAAGATTAATACCAATAGATGGCTTAGGGCAGAGCATTATTTTATTAAACTCGTCTGTAATTCTCTCGGTTGAAACAATATTGAGTCGATTGGCATTTTGTTTTAAAGACTCAAAAGATTTTTCTTCAATTGTAAAGTTAAGTTCGGTTGCAAACCGTATAGCACGCATCATTCTTAAAGGGTCGTCAGAATAAGTAATGTCAGGATCAAGAGGAGTTCTTATAATCTTATTTTCTAGATCTTTTTGACCATTAAATGGATCAATTAGTTTTCCATAATTATCTTGATTTAACTGAATTGACATTGCATTAATTGTAAAATCTCTTCTGTTTTGATCGTCTTCTAAAGTTCCATTTTCTACAATAGGTTTTCTGCTATCATTTCTGTAAGATTCTTTTCTGGCTCCTACAAATTCATAAGTTTCTCCCTCAAAATTAATCATGGCAGTGCCAAAATTTTTGAATACTTTATAATTGGCTTTTCTGCCTAATTTTTCTGCTACTTTTTTTGCAAGTGCTATGCCGCTTCCAATGCAAACAAAATCAATATCAGTTTTTTTTTGTTTACGGTTTAAAAGTGTATCGCGCACCCATCCACCAACTACATATGTTGGGTAATTTAGCTCATCTGCAATTTCAGAAATAATACTAAAAATTGGATTAGTAAGGGATTTTTTCAGATTCATTCTATCGTAATTTTTTTGTACTCCCATCCTTTTTCAAAAGTAAAATTTGAGAAGGACTGTCCATAATTTCATCTTGGCGCAAATTTACGATATAATCAATATTGTCTTTTATTTCCTCTGATATTTCTAAAAATTCTTTTGGAGAATCTTCTCCACTAATATTTGCTGAAGTAGAAACAATAGGGTTTCCTAAAGATAAAATGAGTTCTTTACAGAAGCTATCTTTAGTTATTCTAATTCCGGCAGACCCATTTGAAGCTAATAAGTTTGAGGACAAGCCTTTAACTTGATTGTAAATTATGGTTGTAGGTTTTTCATTATGAGCTTCTTTAGGGATTTTTTTGCAAATCTTTTCTAATTGCTTCTGATTAGCTACTAATGAAATTAGAGCTTTGCTTTCTGTTCTTTTTTTTATTTTATAAATTTTTTCTACTGCTTCAGGATTTGTGGCGTCACAGCCAATTCCCCAAATAGTATCGGTAGGGTAGAGGATAGTTCCTCCATTTTTTAAAACTTCTAATGCTTTATTTATTTCAATTTGCATTACGAAATTCTTTTAAGTATTTATAACGCATTTTCACCCCTTTTGCTTGATAAGAAGAGATGATAAATCCAACATAGCCATCTAGTATCCCCAATTGAATAAAATAATGTTTTATAAAACGAAATATTGGTTTTATAAGGGTATGAAATAGCGTGATTCTTCCTATTTTTTTATCATAATCTTTCGCTTGCCATTTTGCATACTTTTCAATTTTTTTAAGGTAAGCCTCCTTGCTGATAAATGTATTGTGTGTGAGTTTATTTTTAAGGATTCCAATTTTACCTGAACTTATTATTTCAGCATGGACATGTTTGTTTTCGTATTTACATTCATCCCTTTTGAATAGGCGAATAACTTTATCCCCTTGCCATCCACTAAAATACACTCTTTTCCCCATAAAGTAGTTTTGTCTTTTTATCCAGAAACCACTTATTTCACTGCCATTTTTTAAAATTGATTGCACTTCTTTTTCCAATTCGGGCGTTACTCTTTCATCTGCATCTAAAAGTAAAATCCATTCATGTTGTGCTTGTGGTATCGCCCAATTTTTTTGTGATGCAGAATTTTCATATTTTCTTTGTAATATTGTGTCTGCAAGTGGACTTGCTAGCTCAATGGTTTTATCCTCACTGAAAGAATCAACTACCATTATTTCATCAGCAAAATGTACTGATTTAATGGTGTCCACAATATTATGTGCTTCATTAAATGTTGGTATGATGGCTGTAAGTTTAGCCATTTTGTAGGTTCTTATATACCTCCATTAAATTCTTTGCAATTTTATCATCAGTAAAATTCTGTACATATCTATAGCCCTCTTCTGTCATTTCTTTTTGAAGTTCTTTTGAGTTTTGAATTTCTAAAATTGCAGTTTTCATTTCAGAATTTGAAAGTGGGTTGATGTATTTTGTAAATTGCCCTCCTGCTTCCGAAAAGCAACCATCTTTTGAAGTTATGACAGGAGTTTTACTAAATAATGATTCTAAAATAGGTATTCCAAAACCTTCAAATATTGATGGGTAAATCATGATTTCAGCAGATTGGTAAATTGCTGCCATTTCTTCAAGTGAAAGCCCACTTAAAAACATTACCCTATCTGATAAATTATTTTCAGCAATAAATCGTAAACATTTTATTTTGTAGGACTTTCCATTCCCAATAATAACTAGTTTTTGATTTGGTAATTCCGTTAAAGTTTCAAGTAAAGTAAGTAGATTCTTTCTTTCTTCAATTGTTCCAACATAAAGTAAATAATTAGTTGGCAGGTTAAATTTTGAAAGCGTATTATTTCTTTTTTCATCAGAAATGGCTCCTTGAAATATTGAATTACAACCTTGATAAACAACTGTTATTTTTTCTTCAGAAATATTGAAAAAATCAATAATATCCTGTTTAGTTTGCACACTTACAGCAATTATTTTATCAGCTCTTTGGCAAGCAGATTTAAATTTCTTAAGATAAATTCGTCTGTCAATTGCTTTAAATAAATGAGGGTAACGAA
>JACNLP010000064.1 GCA_014381465.1 Flavobacteriales bacterium
ATATGAGCTATAAGGCTAGCTTCTGTTTCTAATACATCTGGCTCAGAAATAAAAATACTATCCACTACTCTACAACCTAATTGATCTTCCACTATTACATAATAAGAGCCGAAAAGTAATCCCGAATTAGTATCTGGTTGAGAAATACCTTGATGCCCATTACTCCAATCATAAGAATGTGAACCAACACCTCCATAACTACTAATAACTACAGCACCATCTGAACCACCATAACAACTTACATTTTGAATGATAGTGATGCTGTCTTCTATTAGGGCATTTTCATTGATGGTTATTGTATCTTCAATCACACAACCCCAATCATCTGTAATCCAAACGCTATGCAAGCCAGCAGTTAAGTTTGTAGCAACCAGAGAAGTTTCATTATTATCCCACAAATAGGTGTAATTAGGAATACCACCAGAAGCAACAACTTGCACTTGTCCAGTACTATCACCATAACAATCCACATCATTTATTTTATTTAAAGTGGAAGCAAGCGGATTTGTCGGTTCACTTACCACATTAGAATAACTTTCAAAGCAACCCCAAGCATCATAAATATGTAACTCATAACTGCCCGTTGGGAGATTATTCAAGCTATCTCTTGTAATATTTACAGGAAGAGTTGCCTCTCTTAAAGTGTCAGATGCGGAAAGCCAAACATAAGAATAAGGGGCATAACTACCACTAGCAGTAGCAACAATATACCCTGTACTATCTCCTTTACATTTTACATCCATAATTTGAATAGAGGCAGTAAGTGGTGTTTGTGGCTGTATTACATTAATGGTAGCAAAAGTATCGCAACCATTTGCATCCGTAACCTCAGCAAAATAAGTGCCTGCAAACAAGCCAGTAACGGTATCATTATTAGAAAATGGAATCTGTGCACTATTAAACCAACTGTAAGTATATGGCGGTGTGCCTCCTGCTCCTCTAACAACTGCAATGCCATCTGCTTGCCCATAGCAAGTAGTAGTTTTGCTTGCAGCCAAAGCTTGCAAAGGGTAATCAGGGTCGGTAATAATTACCGTATCGCGCATCATACAGTTTACAGTATCTAGTACTGATAACACATAAGTACCAGCCGTAAGATTATTAAAAAATGCAGTATCGTAAGGTGGTGGATTTGAGTTCAAAACACCATTAATAAAATACTGATATGGCGGATAGCCACTATCGGCATAAACTGAAATATAGCCATCATTACCATTAAAGCATGATACATTATCTGAGAATGCATTTAGTTGTAAATCAATATGTACTTGTTTAACAATAATAGAATTTAAGCCAGAACAACCAGTAGTTGGCTCTACAATATTAACTGAATAAGTGCCCGGAAAAAGATTAGTAAAAGTATAACTATTCCAAACATTATTTTGTGTTTGTAAAACATTGCCATTGGCATCCATTAAAGAAATATTCCAAGGAGGAGTAGTGGTATTTAAATCAGGAGTTACAGATAGTGTAGCATCATTCCCTGCACAAGTTGCATCATTGGAGGTAAGTTGTGAACTGATTGCAGAAGCAAGTGTAATGGTAATGGAATCTGAAACAGTACCTCCACTATCACATCTGTTGATGCTAGCATAATAAGTAGTAGTCACGGAAGGGGAAACGGTAAGTGAATTACCTGTTCCAATTTGATTCCAGTTATTATCGAACCAATTTATAGTACCTGCTACAATCTGCTGATAAGGAACTGAATTAATTGTATATCCTGTTGGTCCGTTAGGGATAAACTCCCAGCCCTCATTGGTAGCCGTCCATGGTAATGGCCAGTTTCTAGGCAATAATAAAGTCGGATCCGTTACAATGTCAAAGTTTGCACTTGTAGCATCAACCGTTCCGTGAATTGCAGTACCCCCTGCCCAAGTCAAACAAAGCGGCTTATCTTGTAAGAATGTTTCAATTTTATTAGAGCCCTCATATAATTTTATTTGATGAGTAGCTAATGAACTATTGCATGAAAACATGGGTACTGCACACCAAGTAACTACATAAACTCTATTAGGGGCAACTCCATTAACTCCTTCATAAATTACGCCTCCAACAGAAGGATCAATATCGTGCCAAGCTGCCATAATAGCATTTTCTGGCATCTGACTTGGATTTGGTATAGCAGTATTATTTGTCCATGGAGAAAATGCACCTGCATTTGCTAAATCAAAGGTTACATAGCCATTGGTTGAGATTAGCAAATCGGTATATGTATTGCCATAAAATGTAAAAGGAAAGCCAATACTTACAATTGGGCTATGGGTATCATCTGTTAAGAATAATGAACTTCCATTTGAACCACCAGAAAAAGCTTGAAGTGTAAGGTTTTGTGTTCCGCAAATAGTAGTGTCTTGCGTTAAAATAATTTGTGCGTTTACACCAATTGAAAATAGCACTATTAGAAGAAAAGTAAAGCGTTTTATCATATCTTATTTTTTACAAATATACAACAGGAAGTATATATAATACAAGTACCCTTTTAAAAATCTTATTCACTCAAAAACAAAAAGACCCAACCTAAGGAAAGGGACTTTTTGTTAATATCTTCATGTTTTTTATCTTATCAGAGTTACTGAACCTCTTTCTTCATAAGGGTGTCCGTCTTCTCCTACAGCAGTAAGTATATAATAGTAAACTCCATCTGCAACATTTTCTCCGTCTAAACCAGTTCCATCCCAAGCGGTTTGTGTGGTATTCCATTCATAAACCTTGGATCCCCAACGATTGAATATCAGCATATTTAATGTTTGCATGCCATGATTATCTACTACAAAGAAATCATTTGTGCCATCTCCATTAGGGGTAAATACATTTGGCACATCCACTCCTTGCACATGGATAATCATTGTAATAGTATCATAACAACCTACATTTGCTTGGTCTTCTATAAGGAAAGTTACTTCATTTGCACCAGGGTTTGTAAATGTAACCCAGAAATTACTATTATTTTCCATACCGCCTAAAACTGATATGCCATCTACATCTACATTATAAATATAATTATAAGATGAAGTAGGTGTAGTATTGCTTGTAAACATAACTGCAAATGGCGGGTGAGCTGCACCAGTATCAGAAGCTGTAATAACTGCTATAATTTCAGCTGGCTCAGATATTGAAATTGGAAGTGGAGAATTTGGACTGCCTGGACAACGGTTAGCATCCAAAACTTGTAAATCATAATTGCCAGGGACACATAAATAGGCTAAAATACTATTTTGTGTTATTTGCGTTACTCCTGAAGGATATGTCCATTTATATTGATAGTCATTTATTGGGGTAGTAGTTCCACCAATCGTAGTAACCTCTATAGTTCCATCACAAGCATTAAAGCAAGATATATCGGAAGAAGTAACACTAAAGACAACTGGAGTTGGCTCAGTTAAAGTTAGTGTTGAATCGTATTTACAACCATTAGCATCTATTACGGTTATTGTATAATCTCCATCAGACAAAATTGTATCTGTCTTTTGACTTGTAGACACTACAACACCAGAAGCATCTGTCCATTCATAGCTTAATGGCGAGACCCCACCTCCAGATAAAGTAACTTCTGCTTGTCCGTTTGCATATCCGTTACATTTTATATCTTCTCCGTGATAATTAAAAAGTATTCTTGATTGTGAAACGATCGGGATTGGCTCATTTACAACTGCAGTATCAGTAGTCTCACATCCATTAGCATCTTTAATTGTAATCACATAAGTACTATCATTCAATGTGTTAAAAGTGGAAGAGTTCTGCCAAGTAGTTCCAGTATCTATTGAATATTCATAAGGTGGAGTTCCAGAAGTTGGAGGTCCTGGAGTATTTACAACAATAATTCCATCATTAAAACCGTGACAACTAACCTCCGTAATATCAAGATAGGTAGTTAGCGGATTTGGTTCATTTACAGTTAAAGTATCTATAATTTCACAACCATTACCATCTGTTATACTTACAGTGTAAGTACCTGCAATTAAAGAATCAATATTTGGTGTGGTTTCTAAAGTAGGATTCCATAAATAAGTAAAGTTTCCTACACCACCAAATGCGGCAGTATTAATTATACCATCATTGTCATCAAAGCAAGATACATTTGTAATTGTCTCATTTGTCATAATTTGTGCTGGCTGCCCAATTGTAAATGGAACTGAAGTATCTGTACACCCTAAGTAATCGAGATAATAACCAGCAGAATCGCCATAGTATGTAAGTAGCTGATAAGTTCCTCCAGCCAAATTATTGGTAGTTGTTCCTGAATCTATTGCAGTACCTACAGCAAGTGTGTTTTCCCAAACATAAGAGTAAAGCGGATTAGGATTAAGTACTGCAGCACTTCCATTTGGTGTATTAAAACAATCTGAATCAACAATTTTACTAATATCAACAAAGCCCTGAACTGTTACATCAGGTGCAATTACTTCTTGCCATCTTCCTCCCCAAAGCACATAACCCTGACAACCCTTAGTATCTGTAATAAAGAAATCGTATTCTGCAGAGCAAAGATCTGGAATAATAGAGTCATTAATTACTGCTTGATTATCAGCAAATACTATTGAATTACCATTTGTATTTGTCCAACCATATATATAAGGACCTGTACCTCCATTAATATTTACATACACTTGCCCATCACAACTTCCATCACAAGTTTCATTTATTACATTATATGTAGTATATTCTAATTTATCTGGTTCTAATACAGTGTCAAATCTTGTAATCTGGCAACCGTTTGTGTCATTAATTATAACTGAATAACCACCAGTAAGTAAATTGGTTATTGTAGCGGGTCCATTATTCAGAGTAAAAGGTGGTGGGCCATACCAATCATAAGTATAAGGTGCATGTGCACCCCAAGCTATGGCAGTAGCAGTTCCATCACTTAATCCAAAGCAGGATACACTATCGGCAGTTACAGAACCATCCATAGTGTTTGTTATAGTATCTATATCCATGGTGTCAGAAGCAATACAATTTCTCTCATCCATTACAATTACAGAATAAATTCCTGCTAAAAGATTAATAACAACAGAGTCAAATTGATTGATTGGCGCACCTGAACCTCCAATAAGCGACCAAGAATAATTATAAGGAGATGTTCCTCCCCAAGTTGTTGCAGTTAATGAAGCAGTAGAAACTCCAGTACAATAAGGTAAAATAGTTAAACTATCAATAATTTCAACTACCAATAAATCTGGCTCTGTAATTACAACAGTATCGGTTGTTGTGCAACCATTATCATCCGTAAGGATAACAGTATGAACGCCAGGAGTAAGGTTAAATGCTGAATCGCCTGCTTGCCCATTTATACTATCCCACACATAAGTATAAGGAACTGTACCTCCTACCCCAGAAGCGTGAGCAATACCATTATCAAAACCATAACATGTTACATGGGCAACAAAGCTAGCTTGTGCTCTTAATTCATCTGGTTGAGAGATAAACACACTATCCAAAACTCTACAACCAACTGCATCTTCAATAATTACATAATAACTCCCAAAGCAAAGATTGAAAGCAGTATCTGGTTGAAGCGTTCCGACATGACTATTACTCCAAGTATAAGTATGTGGCAGCACTCCACCAATTGAAGTAATATTTGCAATTCCATCACAACCATTAAAACAAGACACATTTTGAATGACCGACATAGTACCTTGAATAAGCGGATTAATATGAAATATTTCAATACTATCAGTAATTACACATCCATTGGCATCAGTAGAAATAACTGTATGCCAAGCCGCATTTAAATTTGCATTAAGTGCATTTGTTTCTCCATTACTCCAAAGATGAGTGTATGGGAACTGACCACCAATAACAGTAACAATGGCTTGTCCAGTAGAATCTCCCCAACAAGAAACATCTGTAAGTGTATGAATAGAAGAAGAAAGGGTATCTTGTGGCTCATCAATAAATATTGAATAAGATTTTATGCAATTAATTGAATCGTAAACCAATAAATCATAATATCCATAAGGTAAATCAGTTATTGTAACTGCAGAATCAATTCCTCCTTGTGTATGCATTGTATCTGTGCCCAATATCAATATTACAGAATAAGGCGTAAAACCACCTGAGAAAGAGGCTGAAATACTTCCTGTTGAGTCGTGTTTACAAAGCACATCCACCACAAAAAGTGAATCCATATTGATGGAATTATTGGGCTGAAATACTTCCATAGTATTTACCACAAAACAACCCAAACTGTCGGTTGTAGTTGCTGTATAAATTCCAGCTGGCAAACCATTTACAGTATCGTTAGTACTCCAAACCACACCATTAATATCTTCCCAACTATATGTATAAGGATCTCCACTGATATAAGGGGTCCCACCTTGAGCAGAAATAAATCCTTGTCCGATACTATCAAAAAAACAAGTAAAAGCAGTATCAGTAACTATAGTCCAAACAGCTGTATCGGGCTGAGTAAGTACAACTATTGAATCTAAGGAAAGACACCCTACACTATCTTGCAAATAGATGGTAAAAGTATCAGCCGGTAATCCTGTAAAAGTACTGTCAACAAATATCGGGGTATAGATTGTAGAATCCGTAGAAAGGTACACAATATATGGTGGAAATCCGCTAGCCGAATCAGCAAAAACACTTATCGAACCAGTAGAATCGCCATAACAAGATATATTGGTTGTTGCAATGGAATCAAAATTCAAAATGTATAAATCCCAAGATACATTTACAGTATCTAAAGCAGAACAACCAACTGCATCCGTTACAGTTAATATATAATCCGTAGGAGTAGTTCCTGGATAAGCTACAGTTGTATCAGCCGTACTTCCTGTTGGCTGCCACAAATAAGTATAAATGCTTGTATCTCTTATTTCATAAATTTGGAAGAATAATACTCCAGAATAAATAGTATCATCAAATGTGAAGTTTTGTGGAAAACCATTTCCTACAAAAGGATAATTATAAGTATGAATTGGAGAGTACACATCAGCTGTTGGCCTTTGGGTAGATGTTCCATTCCAAATCCAATCCATAATAGCAGTAGTGTCTGAATAATTATAAGCCGCATCTAAATTAAAAAATGTACTATCAGTATGCATATAAGTGCCTGAAACCACAAGCATATAATCTATATTGTTATCTGTTGTATCTGTTGTAAATGTAAAAGCGTTCCCTGTTGTTATGCTATCTAAGAACATAGTAAATGTAGAAAACAAAGAAGTATCTGAGATAATTGCTCCACCTGAAACAGTTCCTGAAGAAAGAAGTGTATCCCTACCACAAGGAATAATTATATCCGAACCTAAATCAAAAGTGATTGGAGCATTTTCAGTAATTGTAATAAGTCCTTCTATATTACACCCATTTACATCAACTACATTAACAGAATAATTCCCAGCCGGTAAACCACCATAAAAACCATTCCCCATCATATTATTGTCCACACGCATTGTATCTCCTAAATCATTCATCCAATAATAAGTAAAGGGCGGCATAGAATATATCCCTATAGAATCAGGGAATACAACTATAGAACCTGTACTATCTCCATTACAAAGCACATCATTTACTATTATAGAAGCTAACCTCATGGAATCACAAGAATTAAAAAATGGTACTTCATAGTTTGTAGTATCAACACATCCATTTGCATCCGTTACATAAAGCTGATAATTACCAAAGCAAATATTATTTACAAAAGGATTTATTGAAATCAGATTATTATTTACATCAAACCATTGGTAAGTATAAGCAGGAACTCCACCAATAACTGAATCAATTACTATATTCCCATCACAAGTCCAAGGATTAGAAGTAGTATCAATAGTTGCAAATGCTGCTAATACATCTGGTTCTGTAACTAGCAAAGTATCGGTAAAACAATAAGCACCATAAGAGGAATCATAAATCGTTACAAAATAAGTAGCCGGAGATAAAGATGTAAATAATATAGAATCGTTATTTGTAGCTACAAATGCCTGCAAAGTAGTTGGGTTAGCAGAATACAAACTATACAAATATCTAACAACAAAAGGGTTAGGACCAACACCAAAGCCTACTGCATTTGCTTGTATACTTGCATTATCATCTCCATTACACATTATTGAATCTACTTGTGTGAGATTTACATCACAAGGCACTAAAATTATTTCAACACTATCGGTTGTGCTACAACTATTGGAATCAGTAACAGTGTAGGTGTACCAACCCTCACATAAATTATTTATTGTTGGGTTTGAAGAAAAAAGCGTTCCGGAAGTATCCCATTGATATGTAAAAGGAGCCGTTCCAGAAGTTGTTGTTATTTGCAAAAAACCATCACAAGCAGCAGGCAAGGAAGTATTTCCTAATGTAACATTTACTGAAACAGCAGGATTAGATGTAATGATTAAGGTATCTGTTGCGATACATCCTGAAACAGAATTGGAAACTTGTATGATATACACTCCTGCAACACTGATATTGAAAGTAGCAGAACTATCCGAATTATAATCAGTAGCTACAATATTAGCAGACAAATCTAACAGTTCAAATTGGAAAGCATTAGCAGCTAAACCGCCACCACCACCAAGCATTATGGCCGTAATTGATGTAGAATCTCCATCACAAAAAGTATTATTTCCAGTAACAAATAAAGTACAACCACCTGAGAAAATTTCAACCGTATCACAAACTGTACATCCTAATGCATCCGTTACACAAACGGTATAAGTCCCCACACATAGGTTAGAAATTGATTGAGTAGTTGCTCCAGTATTCCATAAATAAGTATGAGAGGGAATCCCTCCAAATACGGTTGCTACCGCACTACCATCACAAGCCCCAACTGCAGAAGTATAACTTACAGAAGTAGAAACACTCAATTGTGTAGGAAAATTCAACACTAAGGAATCGCTTGCAATACAGGTAGTTGAATCATCTATAACTGTAACCAAATAAGTTCCTGTTAGAGAAATTCCATTAAAATTAGCTGTTGTATCGATTGTATTTACCAAACTATCTGATAAATTTCCATTATAATATAAATAATAATTCAAATTATTAGAAACAACCGGCAAGCCACCACTCACAGTCATTTCAGCTAAAATATTCGTACTATCTCCACTACATACAATAGCAGGAGAATTAGATAATGTTACAGAACACGAAAGTGGCTGTGGACATTGAGGATACATAATCATGGCTGGTTGAGAACAAATAGGCGTATTTACACTTTTATCTTTTACATAAACACCACCATCAATATTGTTTTGGGATAGAACTCTATTTGTTTGACCTGATCCTATCGACCAGTAAAGTGGGTCAGCTTGGTCTCTTACATGTCCTAATTGGTGAGCATGCCCTAATTCATGCAGGGCGATAGATTCTAAATCATACTCACTTGCCGCAGGCATTGTGGTATCGGTATGCCATGGGAAAGTACTAAGAAAAAGAATATCCATCTCTGTAACATACCAATTAGAACCTCCACAATTAGAATAATAACTATAAGTAGTAGCTAAAGAACTGATAGTTGTTACATAAACTACAACATTCTCCCCATCATTTGCATTAGTATTGGTAGTGGTTGTAGTAGTAAAATCAGCAATCCAATTTATTCTTGTGGCACATCTCCAACTCTCCAATGCCCTATCAAAAGCCAACTCACTACCAGCAACAGTAGTTTCAAAAGCATTATTAAAAGAAAAAGTATAACCCCCCAATCCATTTTTATCCATATGTTGGGTTTCTTCATTTTGCACATTGGTGTGGTTGTAATTTATATTTAGCACTTGAGTGCTAATACTGGACCCCAACTGGGTTTGTACTTGCACATTTCCGCTACCAACTGTTACGCTATTATCTCCTTTATTAGGTACTTCTAATTGGATTACAGAATCATTCCAAGAAATGAATGTAGTAATATCTTCCCAAAAAATACCAGGACCAACATCCGCATTATACAGCATAACTTTTGAAGTGGGTAATAATATGCCAAAACCTGTTCCTGTTATGGTTAAAACATCTCCCACACCTCCATTCAATGAAGTAGGACTAATATTTGATATGGAAGGTGGTAATCCACTTTCTGAAAACTGAAATAACTCAAAATTATAAGGGATATTTTGTGTAAAAACCTGATTAGTTTGTACTTGAATTACTGTATGTAGTTGATTGACTGTTTGATTATAATCAAATGGAGAAACTGCCTTGCCAGATATTTCATTGTATTTATAAAACCCTTGACTTTCAGCAATAGCAGAAAGTTTTAGTCCGTTTACTACTGATAAATTAGCTGTGGAGTTTTCCAGAAGAAATACACCCACATCACCAACGCTAAGTTGCAAACTTGGGCAAACTTCATGCTTGTCATTTCCAACAATTCCGCCTTGGGTTATGATTTGATGCGTTCCAGAAGACAATTGCCCTTTGAAAACTTTATAAATTTCTATCTCATTTGCAGTGAATATTCTGTTATTGGCATCATTCCAATAGGATTGTTGCTGCAATACTTTTGCTTCAACAATCAAAGTAGATTGTTGAATTTTATTATTAAAAGGAATCTCTAACATCTGAGCATTTGCCGTTTGAATACTCATCAAACCAAATAAGGAAAAGATTACTGTAAATAGCAGCCCTCTAACGAGACTACTCCAATTCTTGATTTCTGTATCTCTGAAAAAACTGCACTTAAAAGGTGCAGATTTATATATATTACTCATATCAGTTTTTTTGCAAATATAACCTTAAAATTAAAATAGCAAATTTACTAACTTCAAACTAAACAACATCTTTTTGTTGATAATTTATAATTATTACTCATTTTAAGATTAAGATCTTTATATTTTTCTACTCTCTTATTAAAATTACCGCTCCTTTTTCTTCATATCTATACCCATCTTTCCCTTGTGCTTTTAGTACATAAAAATAGGTGCCCGCCAACTCATCATTTCCTTTCAAATTCTTACCATCCCACTGTGCACTACTTACATCTGTTTCAAATACTTTTTGTCCCCAACGGTTAAATATCATTACACTTAGTATATCCATGCCATGATTTTCGAATGCAAACACATCATTCACACCATCACCATTTGGAGAGAATACATTTGTGATATCACCAAGACCTTGCACATCAATCACAAAATCAATTGTATCGGCACAAGCTGTGGTTTTATTCAATACAATTAGGTTAACCTTATTCTCTCCAATATCTGTAAATGAATAACTAATATTCATGCCCGGATCTCCAAAATCCCAACTTACCAGCTCAATGCCACCATCAGGCCACTGCCAAGTAAATAACATTGGATGAATAGTGCTTAAATAAGTACTATCCGAAAAATTAACTTTTAAAGGCGGTTTGGAAGGACCAAAATAATCAGTAGTGGTAACATCCGCCTCAAATGCTGGTGGCTGTGTAAAATAAATGGTTGTGCTACTAATTTCACAGCTATTATCATCAGTAACTGTTACCGTATAAGATGCGCCAGCACAAAGGTTTTCAGCCAAAGCATTTGTTTGTCCATCACTCCAACTGTAAGTATAAGTCAATGAAATAGAAGTTCCACCACTAGGAAGAGCTTGTGCCCAACCATCACATATACCAAAACAACTTACATTGTAAGATAAGCTATCCCTTACATTTAAATCTAAAACTAATACAGGAGGGTCCTCTAACTCAACATCTTCACTTTCAATACAACCATTTTCATCTGTAATGGTAACAGTATATGTGCCTGCACTCAAACTAGAAATACTATTAGTTGTTTCAGAAGTACTCCATGAAATATCGTATGGTTGCACTCCGCCAATAGAAGTTACAATAGCAGCTCCATCAGAAGCGCCAAAACAAGAAATATCTGCCCCATTGTAATTAGTACTTACAACAGGAGTAACAGCAACTTGTGCTGGCTGAGTAATATTAGTAAGCTCTGTATAGTCACATCCATTATCGTCAGTAATTGTTACCGTATATTGCCCTGCTTGCAAATTAGATAAATTAAGTGAGGTGTGTCCGCTCGACCAACTATAAGTGAATGGAGCGGTTCCAGTGTTTTGATCTATATTTAAATTAATATTACCATCATTTCCTCCAAAACAACTTACACCATAACTATTGTAATCTGAAGTAGAAATAGTGGAAATTAAATCATCTGGCTCAGCAATAGCAAAAGTATCGGCTTGAATACAACCGTTTGCATCTGTAATATTGATGATATAAGTGCCTGCA
>JACNLP010000013.1 GCA_014381465.1 Flavobacteriales bacterium
TAATTATGATGCTAACGCAAACACTGATGACGGAACTTGTCATTACTGCTTTGGTGGTTATAATGTAAACATTGATTGTGGTGGTGGTTCATTCCAATCAGAAGTTTCATGGGAATTAGTAGATGCTAGTGGTACTATTGTACTTTCTGGTGGTGCTCCTGAAAACTATGACACTTGTTTAGCTGGTGGATGTTACACGCTTAATATGGCTGACTCTTGGGGTGATGGATGGAATGGTAATGTATTTACTATTACTGACAATACTTCAGGTGGTTCTGCATCTGCTACTTTAGCTTCAGGTTCTGCTGATACTGCTACATTAAGTTCAGCTGCTCTTGGTTGCTTTACATATGGTTGTACTGACCCTATGGCACTCAACTATGATGCTAATGCTAACACTGATGATGGTAGTTGTACTTATCCTGCTTGTGTTACATCACTTCCTTTTGATGAAGATTTCGAAACGGGAACAGCTGATGTTACTTTACTTTCAGGATCTGTTGCTCAGTCTACTATTGACAGTCTGAACAATGTTACAACAACTAGTTTATATACTTGGCATGGTCAAGGAGGATCTCCTTCTTGGGGTGGTACACCTACTTCAGGTGCTGCTGCTTTTGCTACTAAGCCAAATAATATTGCTACAATGAACATGTGTGTTGACTTAACAGCTTATACTGGTCAACCAGTTAATGTATCATTTGATTTAAGACAAGAGTACTCGTTCAATGCGAACTACTCATGGTTTAGATTAACTGATGATACAGCTGCTGTTCTTGTTGATGGTAATGGTGCTGATTATTTCCAGCCAGCTACTAATTGTAATGATGCTTGGGTGAATGTTTCTTATGACTTATCTGCTTATGCGGGTACAGTTGTAAACTTAGCATTCCAATCATGTAACAAGTATGGTGATGACTATTACCAATGTGGTGATAATGCTTATGTTGATAATATCAATATCAGTATTCAAGCTACTCCGGTACTTGGTTGTACTGACCCAACTGCTGTAAACTTTGATCCTAATGCAAACACTGATGACGGATCATGTTGTTACGGTAACTGGGCTACTCTATATATGTACGATTCATATGGTGACGGATGGAATGGAAATACATTTGTAATGACAGATGCACTTACTGGTTCTGTAGTAGTAAATACTACATTAGCTAGTGGTTCAGCTGGTACAGCAGATGCTTGTATTCCTGATGGATGTTATGATATCGTTGTAGATGGTGGTTCATGGCAATCAGAAGTCTCTTGGGACTTAGATGATGGTACAGGAATTATTGCTAGTGGTGGTGCTCCTCATGCAGGACAAATCGCTATTGGTTCTGGATCTTGTGCAATCGGTTGTACTGATTCTACTGCTGTGAACTATGACCCTACTGCTTTAGTAGATGATGGTTCATGTATGTATCCTTGTTTGGACAATTCAGTTTATATTACTGTGAATACTGACTACTATGGTAGTGAGTGTACTTGGGATATTACTGATGCTTCTGGTGCAGTTGTTGCTTCAGGTGGTCCTTACGGTATTGGATACAACACTATAAATGATTCAGCTTGTTTTGTTGACGGATGTTACACATTGAACATGTATGATTCTTATGGTGATGGTTGGTCAACTGGATTGTTAGGTTCTGTAGATGTTACTGATGGCATGGGTGGTACTTATGCTAATGGTACATTACCTACAGGTTCTGCAGCTTCATTTGACTTTACTGTAGGTACTACTTTAGGTTGTACTGATACTGCAGCAACTAACTATGATGCTTGTGCTAATACTGATGATGGTTCATGTGTATATCCATGTGCTGACAATGATGTAACAATTACTGTTGGTGGTGGTTCATGGCAATCAGAAGTTGGTTGGTCATTAATTGATGGTTCAGGTGCTACTGTAGCTTCAGGTGGAGCTCCTTTCACAGGAACTTTCTGTTTAGCTGATGACTGTTACACTATGAGCATGACTGATTCATATGGTGATGGTTGGAATGGTAATACATATTCTATTGATGATAATAATACAGGAACTAATTATGGTACAGGAGGTTTAACTTCTGGTGCTGCTGGTTCTGATCTTATTAGCATTGGTGCTGCTTGTGCAGTGTATGGATGTACTGATTCAACTGCAACTAACTATGACGCTACAGCTACTGTAGATGATGGAAGTTGTGTATATCCTTGTTTGGATAATGTTGAAGTTGTGAATATGTATGATTCATGGGGTGATGGTTGGAATGGAGGTACTTATGATATTTCTACTGGCGGTGTTTCTGTAGCTACTGGCGGATTATTAAGTGGTGCTTCAGGTTCTGATACACTTTGTTTACCAACAGGATGTTACGACATTACTGTAGGTGGTGGATCATGGGATTCTGAAATTTCATTTGACTTTGCTTCCTTAGTAGGAGCTGCAGCTGGTACTTATACTGATATTTCAGTAGGTGGTGCTGTTTGTTTCGTTCAAGTTGATGGCTGTACTGATTCAACTGCACTTAACTATGACCCATTAGCAAATACTGATGATGGAAGTTGTATTTACTGTGTGTATGGTTGTATGGATAGTACTCAGTTTAACTATAATCCTTTAGCTACATGTGTTGATCCTAACGATCCGTGTGTACCTATTTTGTTTGGTTGTACTGATTCCACTGCACTAAACTATTGGTCTGCAGCAAATGTTGACAATGGAACATGTGTTTACACACCTGGTTGTACTGATTCATTAGCATGTAACTATAATCCGCTTGCGGATATAGATGATGGAAGTTGTTTGACTGCTTACGGTTGTACTGACCCAACAGCAACAAACTATGATCCTAACGCAACATGTGATGATGGTTCTTGTACTCAACCATCTACTTGTGGCAAACCTACCCCAACAGGTATTTTTGCAGATGAGATAATTGATGTACAAGCAAGAATTCATTGGGATGATATGAATACCGCTACATGTTTAGTTAATCAAGTTAGAATTGAGTACAGAGTACAAGGAACTACATCTTCTAGTTTTAGAAATGCAGTTGGTTCAGGTCTTTGTGTATTTGGCTTAGGAACTACTAGTAAAGTAGTATTTAATCTTAGTCCAGCAACTACTTATGAGTATAGAATTAAATCATGGTATTGTAATACTACAGGTGCATCTACTTGGAGTTCGTGGAATACATTCACTACTTTAAGTGCTTGTCCTAATGTAATTAATTTAGCAGTAAGTACACCAACTACTACTCAAGCAACCTTTACATGGGATACAACATCAGCTTATAGTTTTGTAAGGTTGAAGTTAAGAGTAGATACAACTGGTTCTACTTGGCTAACAGCCGGTGGATTTGGAGTAGTGTATCCAGCACTTACAAAGAGTAAGAATGGATTAATTCCAGGAACATCTTATCGTGCTTCTTCAAGAACATGGTGTGATCCTGCAGGTGGAAGATACAAAGCATCTGCTTGGACTCCATTTATATACTGGACTCAGCCATCTACTATTCGTTTAGAAGATCAGAATACTGCTATTGCTAATCTAGAGGTTTATCCAAACCCATCAAGAGACATCTTCAATGTAAGTTTCGTTTCTGATGAGGTTCAAAACCTTGGAATTAGCATTACAAATGTTGTGGGAGAGGCAATTTATACTGCCAATCTTGATCAGTTTGTAGGTCAGTTCACAAAAGAAGTTAGCTTAGCTACTTATCCGAAAGGAATGTACTTCTTACAAATCACTACCGATAAAGGTGTGGTTACTAAGAAACTTACCCTTCAATAAGAAGATAGTTAGTTCTTAATATTTAAGAAGCCCGAGCAATTGCTCGGGCTTCTTTTTTATATAAATAATAGAATAAAGTAGGGATTACAATTATTAAAAAATCATAAGTATAGGAAAAGAATATTCACTTCCTTTAATGGATTAGAAATAGAGATTTGAAAAAGAGTGTAGAGAAGTTATTTTTTTTCGGCAATTCCAAAAACGCACCAACCGTATATGTTCCAAAAAGAAGAAACAATCCTTCTTCTGTTTCCCCTTAAGATGCCTCCTATAATTATAAGGAAATCTAAAGGGATTCTTAGCCAATTACGAACAACTCCTACTTTTTGCACTTTAAAGTTACAATTGTCAGAAAGGAATTCATAAATACCATGCTTTGTCCATGGTTTTATATGAGTTGGGTCGTCATAAAAATTAAAAGGATTATGTTGCTCTCTATGAAAACCAAAAGAAGGAACAAGTATTGAAGTCCAATTTGGAGCTTCAACATATATCTTTCCTCCACTTTTTAAAACACGATTTATTTCACTTCCTAATGATAAAGGGTTGTTTAAGTGTTCTAAAACATGAGTAAATATAATCACATCAAAATATTCTGTTTCGTAAGGTAGTACAGATTTTTCCAAATTTACATTTTGAAAATCTATAAACGAATCCACTTTTTCTTCAGAAAGGATATCTATTCCATGATATTCTACCTCATTAAAATGTTTTTTGATAAACATGGCATTTCTTCCTATACCACAACCTAATTCTAGAATTTTATAGTCGTTTTTAAAATCAAGAAAAAATCTTTGCTTTACTCCAGTATTTAGAACAATATTTTTTATTTTATTTAACATTAGGGTTTTTTTTAATTTTTCGCAAAGCTATTAAAAAATTAGATTTTCAAATGTTATCAATAGATATTTTTTAGGGATATAAAATGAGTTCCACACCTCATTAATCAAGTTCACAGATATAAAAGCAAGCAGAAATGCTTTTTTTCTTTCTAATTTTGATTTTATCAATCAGATAAATTATGTACTTTTGCAGCCCTTTTTAAAATAAATAAAAATGAAAATTACACAAAGCAAAGCTAAAGATTTGATGGTTACTCTAACTATAGAAGTAGTAGAAAAAGATTATAGAGAAAATGTAGATAAAATTCTGAAAAATTATAGAAAAACTATAGAAATGCCAGGATTTAGAAAAGGCAAAACGCCAATATCCATCATCAATAAAAAGTACAAAATATCCGTAACGGTGGAAGAAGTAAATAAAATTTTACAAGATGAGATGTACAAGCATATTACAGATAATAAAGTAAAAGTTTTAGGAAGCCCAATGCCAAAGAAAACGGAAACCCCAATTGATTGGGAAAAACAAAGTGATTTCAGTTTTGAATTTGAAATTGGCTTAGCCCCTGATTTTGATGTAAAAATCACAAAAAAGGACAAGCTGAATTATTATAACATCAAAACAGATGAAAAGCTGTTGGACCAATACTGTAATGATATAGCAAAACGATATGGAAAGATGTCAAACCCTAAAGTTTCTGTTGATGGCGACTTGGTTTTTTGCAATATTGAACAGCTAGATGCAGATGGAAAAGTAATGGAAAATGGTATAAAAAATGAAGCAACCGTTTCCATGGATTATATTGCTGATAAGAAAATAAAGAAACAATTTGTTGGGGTGAAAACGGATGATAAAATAACTGTAAATGTGATGAAAGCATTTACAAATCATTCTGATTTGAGCTCAATGCTCAATGTATCTCATGAAGCAATTCACAATTTGAACTCGGAAGAATTTCAGTTTACTGTAAAAAAAGTAAATAGATTAGTTCCTGCAGAACTTAATACTGAACTTTTCGATAAAGTATATGGAGAAGGAAATGTGAAAACAATTAAAGCTTTTAGAACAAAGATAAAGCAGGAAGCGGAAATGAGTTTTGTAGTAGAAAGCGATAGAATGCTAAAAAATGATGTAGTTACCTACCTTTTAGAAAAAAATAAATTTGATATTCCAGATGATTTTCTAAAAAAATGGTTGGTACAAACTTCTGAAAACCCAGTTACTTTGGAACAAGTAGAAAGTGAGTACGATATGTATTCCAAAAGTTTAAAATTGCAACTTATCGAAAATGTAATCAATGAAAATTTCGATATTAAAATTGAGCAAGAGGAGGTTATAGCTCATGCAAAAACCCTTATTTCTAGGCAAATGATGCAGTACGGTCAGCCAGTATTAGATGAAGAAAAAATGGATGAAATTGCAGACAATATCCTTAAAAATGAGGAAGAAAGAAAGAAGATAATTGACCAAATTTACGATCAAAAATCATTGACTATTTATAAAGAAAATTTCAAACTTGTAGATAAAGACATTTCTTATGATGATTTTGTTAAATTAGCATCTGAAAAATAGAAGTCAATTTGATGCCGTGCCAAGTTTGATAATGAATTGATTTTTTCTAACATCTAAATACTAACATCTAAATACTAAAAAATGGATTTCGGAAAAGATTTTAAAAAATATGCAACAAAAGATAGGGGAATTAGTAGCATTACGCTTGATAATTTCACTTCCGCTTATGGCAATTATATTTCGCCAACTATTATTGAGGAACGACAACTAAACATTGCTACAATGGATGTTTTTTCTCGTTTGATGATGGACAGAATCATCTTTTTAGGTGTGCCAATTAACGATTATGTGGCTAACATTATTCAAGCGCAATTGCTTTATTTGGATTCATTGGACTCTGAGAAAGATATCCTTATTTATCTGAATACACCAGGAGGAAGTGTTTATGCAGGACTTGGTATTTACGATACCATGCAATACATCAATTGTGAAATTTCTACCATTTGCACAGGAATGGCTGCTTCAATGGGTGCCGTACTTTTATGTGCTGGGGCTAAAGGAAAAAGAACTGCCCTAAAACATTCAAGGGTAATGATTCATCAACCAATGGGAGGAGCTAGTGGGCAAGCATCCGATATTGAAATTACAGCCAAGGAAATTCAAAAACTAAAAAAAGAACTCTACGAAATTATTGCTCGTCATTCTGGAAAAACTTATAAGCAAGTTTGGAAAGATGGAGATAGAGATTTTTGGATGACTTCACAGGAGGCTTTGGATTACGGAATGATTGATGAAGTTTTAATCAGCAGTAAATAAAATGCCTGATAAAGAAACTATAAAATGTTCTTTTTGTGGAAAAAATAAGCAAGATACTAATGTGCTTATTGCTGGAATTAATGCCCATATTTGCGATTCTTGTATTGACCAAGCCATAGGTATTGTTGAAGCAGAAAAATCGAGCAAAGATTCCTCAGAACTTTCAGAACAATTTAAGTTATTAAAACCCAAAGAGATAAAAAATCATTTAGATAAACATGTGATAGGACAAGATTCTGCTAAGAAAGTATTGGCTGTTGCTGTTTATAATCATTACAAAAGGTTGATGCAACCAAAAAAGAAAGAGGAGGAAGTAGAGATTGAAAAATCCAACATCATAATGGTTGGAGAAACAGGAACAGGGAAAACGCTCTTGGCAAGAACTATTGCCAAGATGCTGAATGTTCCTTTTTGCATAGCGGATGCTACCGTTCTTACTGAGGCGGGCTATGTTGGGGAAGATGTGGAAAGTATTCTCTCTCGACTTTTGCAAGTAGCAGATTATGATGTAAAAGCTGCTGAAAGGGGAATTGTATTTATTGATGAAATTGATAAAATTGCACGAAAGAATGATAACCCTTCCATAACTAGAGATGTAAGTGGGGAAGGGGTTCAACAAGCCATGCTAAAACTATTGGAAGGTTCCATTGTAAATGTGCCACCTCAAGGAGGTAGAAAACATCCTGATCAAAAAATGATTGCAGTGAATACTGCCAATATTCTTTTTATTTGTGGAGGCGCTTTTGATGGTATTGACCGTAAAATAGGGAGTAGATTAAATACCCAATCCATTGGCTATAAAAAATCTTCTGATGAGAGTATTGACAAAAAAGACATACTGCAATATATTGCGCCACAAGATTTGAAAAGCTTTGGGCTTATCCCAGAGCTTATTGGTAGAATGCCAATTTTAACTTATTTAAAACCTCTAGATAAAAAGGCTTTAAGGGCAATACTCACCGAGCCAAAAAATGCCATCATCAAACAATACAAAAAGTTATTTGAGATGGATGAAATCATATTATCCTTTGACGATAAAACTCTTGATTTGATTGTAGATAAAGCAATTGAATACAAATTAGGAGCAAGAGGATTGCGTTCCATTTGTGAGGCAATAATGCTAGATGCCATGTTCGATATTCCATCTAAAGAAAACAAGGAAGAATATTTCAAAATCACTCTTGCCTACGCTCAGGAAAAGCTTAAAAAAGTTTCAGTAAAAAAATTAAAGGCAGCTTAAGGGACTACAACTAAATAAGTTTCTCCATTTATAGTTACTGAAAAATCACAATTACATCCGCCTATTCCATAATTTATTTCCCTTGCCGAGTATCCCTCAGGAGTGATTTCTACTTTTCCACTTACTATGGCACATCTTTTGTTGTATGTAATAGTTGGTTTTAAGCAACCCAAATTTACCTCTAATGTATCGGTAATTTCCACAGTGAAATTTCTATTGTTTAGTCCGTTTCCTGAGGCAGTCCCCACTACTTTGTAAATATCATCAAAAGGATATTGGGTAGTATTTCTTCCATCCGTCCAAATTCTTATCCTGTTTGAAATCCAATCAATTCTACCATTTGTGGTGGTGATATTTGCATCTACTTCCACCTCAAAAACCATATTGCCATTACTATTTCTACCTTTGTTTGTTATGGTTCTACTGCCTTGCACCCAATTACTTTCATTCACATAATAATGGTCGAATGTAGTAGTAATTACCGACAGAGAATCCTGATAAGGAGCAGTGTAAATAATAATTATTTTCCCTCTTCTTAACTTCCCATATTCATCTAGGCAATCAACCTCACCAAAATCAATAATTAAAGTATCAGCATTTGAAGAGTCAGCAGCTATGGAAGTATAATTTGCACAAGAGGATTTGCTCAATCCATTATCATTAAAACCATCTTCCACTACTCTGTTTATATCGTTAAAAATATTTTCTGCAAATAAATGGTCTTGACTAGCTTGCGTACTAGTTTGCTCTGGAGCGTTTATGATGTCCTCATCTTTACAAGCGTAAAGTAAAACGGTTAAAATGCTAAGTGCTAAAAGTGTTTTCTTCATGGTTTTATTTTTTGTAAAACTAATTAATTTTTTCAAAAGTGATAAAATCATAATCGTAACTATGTTTTTCATCTGCTTTATTTTCTACTTTATTTATCTCTTTCCATTTATTTCCTAATTCAGGGAAGAAGGTATCCCCTTCAAAGGTGTGATGGATTTTAGTGAGGTAAATTCTATCCACTAAATTTTGGTCTAATGCAATTTTATAAATCTGACCTCCACCAATAATAAATGGCTTTGTATCTCCATTTTGTTTAGCAATTTCTAGTGCTGCCTCTACTGAGTTTACCACTACACAATCTTCTGCTGTATAATCGGATTGCCTTGTGATTACAATATTAGTTCTATTAGGTAATGGGCGATATTTTTCAGGAATAGATTCAAAGTTTTTACGCCCCATTATCACATGATGCCCAAGAGTTGTGTCTTTAAAAAACTTCATGTCCTTTGGTAAATGCCAAATAAGGTCATTGTCTTTTCCAATCACTCCATTTTCGGAAACCGCTACTATTAAGGAAACTTTCATTTAATTTTTTTAACTTTATAATTTACGCCCCTTTCTTCCAAATAATCTTTTACAAAGTTAAAATGTTCTCCCAAATATTCTGGTGGAGAAATCCCAATTCTTTTATAATCTTCATTTACCACCAAATTGGCAACTGCCGTACAAGTAAATCCTGTTGTACGCGCCATAGAAATAGTGTCATCTTGGTATCTATCCAACAAATTATATTGGTAACTTACTTGTTCTCCATTTTCAGTTCCTTTCATGATGATACGCATTATGGTAAAATCTTTATCGCCTTTTTTCATTTCCCATTTTGGAAAAAGTAATTTGGCAGTTACATCAATTGGGCGAACCATTTTACCATCTACTTCAATCTTATCATAGGAGAAAAAACCACTTTCCCTTAAAACTTTCAGATATTCCACACAACCAGGGTAGCGCAAAGTTTTTTCTATCATATTTGGTACATGTTTCATAGTTTCTATCAGAGTTCTGAGTCCATCTGAATTCCAGCTTTCTAGTGTTCCTATTTCATCAAACTCTATCAGTTCAGTATCCGACAAGGCCTCTTTGGTAATCATCTTTGAGTTTTTTACGAAACGAGCAGGACGCACATATTCCTCAATTACATCAATAGGAGAAAATACCGCTTGATATTCGTAAGGCCATTCTCTTTTTTCTGGAAGGCCGCCAACTAAACATTCGTAATCATTAATTTTCATTTTTGAATCATGATGCCCGAAAATAATATTTCCCATTCCAGGGGCTACACCACAATCCATTACGGCAATTACTCCTTTTACTTTTGCTAATTCATCCAATCCGAAAGGGTCCTCAGGATAAAAAGAAATATCTACTATGTTCTTTCCTACTTCAATTACATCTTTCATCATTTTATAACCCATAAAACCCGGTACGGCACCTACTACCAAATCACAATTTGCAATAATTTTGTGCAAAGTTTTTTTATCTGAAATATCAGCACAGATTGTATTTATACTACTTAGTTTGTCAAGGTTTTTTTGCAATATATCAACAGAAGTTACCTCATGTTGTTTGGATAAATCCTTAGCCATTACGCCTCCAACCAAACCAGCACCTAACACAACAATTTTTGCCATTATATCGCTACTTTTCCTTTAATATGTGGATGAGGATTATAATCTACCAATTCAAAATCATCAATAGTAAAATCAAAAATACTTTTTACATTTGGGTTGATTTTCATCTTTGGAAGTGCTCTTGGCTCACGACTCAACTGCAACTGGGTTTGTTCAAAATGATTGGTGTAAATATGCGCATCACCTAGTGTATGAACAAAATCACCTACTTCCAAATTACAAACTTGTGCCATCATCATAGTAAGCAAAGCGTAAGAAGCAATATTGAAAGGAACACCTAAAAAGATATCTGCACTTCTTTGATACAGCTGACAAGAAAGTTTTCCGTCTGCTACATAAAACTGAAAAAAGGCATGACAAGGCGGTAAAGCCATTTGTTCAATCTCCCCAACATTCCAAGCACTTACAATAATTCTTCTGCTGTCTGGGTTGGTTTTTAACGCCTCCACTACTTGCGTAATTTGGTCAATGTGTTTTCCGTCAGGTGCCGGCCAACTTCTCCATTGGTAACCATATACATGCCCTAAATCTCCATTCTCATCTGCCCATTCATCCCAAATACGCACCCCATTTTCTTTTAGGTATTTGATGTTTGTATCTCCCTTTAAAAACCAAAGTAATTCATGAATGATGGACTTTAAATGTAGTTTTTTGGTAGTGATACATGGAAATCCTTCCGATAAATCAAAACGCATTTGATGCCCAAAAACACTTTTAGTTCCTGTTCCTGTTCTGTCTGCTTTAAGCGTGCCTTCTTTCATCACGCCTGTCATTAAGTCTAAGTATTGTTGCATTTGTTTTTTGCTCTTTTTTGTTTTTGTCATTCTGAATTTAATTCAGAATCTGTTATTGTATTAGATCCTGAATCTACTTCAGGATGACTTCTTTTTATTCTATAATTATTCGTTTCTCAACTGTTCCATCATCATAGATTTCAATAAATGGAGTGTTAGTTTTAGGTTTTGTTTCTTTTCCTAAAACATCTACTATCTTTTCTAACTTTCTGTTTGAGGATGAGATTGGAATGTTAAATGTTGATGTAACATTTCCTTGAGAGTCTGTTTTTATTAGATAGACATTCTCATTTCCAAAAGAGAATGTACCTCCTGTAATGATATATCCACCATCAGTGGTTTG
>JACNLP010000053.1 GCA_014381465.1 Flavobacteriales bacterium
TTTCTTTACTTACTTGTGCATCAACTAAACTATAAGTAGGCACAAAACCAGTAAATTGAGGAGAGCCCTCATACTTAAAACCTTCCACCCATTTATAGTTGATACTAAAACCATAGTTTTTAAAAATATTATGATTGTTACTAAAATTCAATTCCCTTCCTACAAGTCCCAAATTATATTTGAATTCTGGCGTATTGTAGGCTGGGATAATAGGATCTTCTGTACCTTCTTCATTTAACTTATTCCATGATATATTCCCATTTAGTGTAAAATTAAAGTTTAGAAAATAATTAAGCCCAATGGAAGCACCTTGAGTGGTAACAGCATTTTCTGCATTTGCTGCAATTCGGTATGCTTGAATAGATGGAAGTGAAATGGCTTGTTGATAGTAATTAAATTTAACACCAATCTTGTAACCAATAAAATCGGTATACTTTGAATAATAATAATTTGCATCAACATATAGTCTGTAAAAAAGAGTTGTTCTATAGCCGATTTCAATTGATTTAGCTTTTTCTGGGCGAATAGGGTCAATTTTGAAAAATTTTAAACTGTCTATATGAGGAATTGCTGGCAAATAGTAATTTATTAAAGATTGAACAGTTACCATATTTTCTTTGGAATTATCAAAGTGAGGCCCTTCATCAGAACCATGTCCGGAAATGTTTCCAATCAAGATTGCTCTTCCTGCATTGTAATATAAATACTGATCAGAAAGAGTGGGATTTCTAATTGCTGAAGAAAAAGAAAGGCGAATAATATCTTTCTCAGTTGGCTTATATACTATTGACATAGCAGGGGAAAACAAAAAATCAAAATTCTCATTTTTATCCAATCGGAAGGTGCCATTCAGTTTTAAGGTTTCGCCAAACAAATCCTTCTCAATTCCTGAATAGACACCAAATTCCTTATTGATAATCGGAACATCATTAGTATCAATAAATATTGTTCCTTTTGAATCTGGGGTATATTGTCTGAAATTAGCCCCAATCCTTATTTTTTCAAAGTCATTCCTTAATAAATAATATTCTCCATGAATATGGTTTAATGCAGATTTGTCGTAAAAGCCAGTTCCCCCTTCCAAAAAAGAAGTTTTGGAAGTAATCTCTTTTAATGCTAAATCAAATTCTTTCGTTCCAGGAACAAGCATATTTTGATCAGCAATTGCTCTTGTATCATCATGAGCAGAAATTATTGCGTCAGTATTTGCTAATAATACTGAGTCACTCAATATGTACCAATTTTCAAATGTGATAGTGTCCCCCATAAAACCCCAAATAGCTTGTGGTGGATTCCCTCCAAACCCAATAAGGGAAGGCGCTTCCCAATTTACATCTGCCCAAGAAAATTTATTTCTAAATTTATTTTTATAATTTGAATACCAGCTTTGGTTATCTCCAGATAATTCTTGTAATTTTAAAGCAGTAAATACGGCATCATAGGATTTTCCTGCATCTTCTTGTGAGCGATAAATTCTTAAAAAAAACTTATCTTTTTTGTTAATTTCTAATCGGTTTTGCCAAAACTGTATTCCTTTTAAGCTAAAACGATTTTCTCCTTGATAAACAGTAGTTCCTGTTCCATAATTTAAGGCATAAATAAGTTCCGTATTTTCTTTAATTTTATAATGTAGTGCCGTTCCAACTTTTAAGTTTCTAGTGTTATAATCCACTATATCTTTTTCCATATAGCCAGTTCTATGGAATTTTCCAACCCCAGGATATTGAATGTAATTCAAATTAAGGTTAGAGGTCATATCATTTAAATTGCCATCCGTATCTTCATCCCCATAACGGTTTACCGCATCATATCCTCCAGGATTATTTTCATCTGTATCCGTGCCATCCACTGCTGCTAAATTATTGGCTTCCCAATCGTAAGCCTGCATATAGGAGAAATTGATTTTATAAGCAAACTTATCTTCTCCATCTTTATTTTTAAAAACCTGAGCTAACCGAAAAGCATTCTCAAAAAGGTTTCGTTCTCCAAATTTATATAATACCGAAAGTCCCGGTTTTATAAAAGGACTTCTAGTAGTCATGCTGATTACACCATTAAAAGCATTAGGACCATAATAAGCTGAGCTTGCACCTTGTATAATTTCAACCTTCATTACATCTAATTCAGATGCGCCCAAAAAATTACCTAAAGAAAAATTAAGCCCAGGAGCTTGGTTGTCCACTCCATCAATTATTTGCAACGAACGAACAGGAGATGTACTATTAAATCCTCTTGTATTAATAATTTTAAACCCTAAGCTAGCAGCTGTAATATCTACTCCTTTTAATGCACCTAATCCATCATAAAAATTTGCTGCTGGCGTTTCTTTAATGGCAATGATATCCATAGCTTCAATAGTAAGAGGTGATTCTTTTTGTTTTTCCGTGAGCCGACTATCAACAACCCTTACTTCTCTTAATGTTTTACTATCAGCCGAAAGTAAAATGATTCTATTTTTTTTATTGCTTTTAATAACAATCTCTTTATTAGCATACCCTAAATAGCTTACAGTTAAAGTTATAGGAAAGTCAGATGAAGTAGTTATTTTAAAAAACCCATCTAAGTTTGTAGCGGTACCAATGGATGTTCCTTTTATAACAACATTAGCGCCAATTAAAGTTTCCTTTGTATTATTATCTAAAATACTGCCAGAAATAATAGTTTGTGCAAAAAGGATTTGACTCCAAAAAATTAAAAAAATAGTAAAAATCTTATTCATATAAAATAATTAAATAAGTTCGCAAAATACAATTTTAAAAACATTTTGATGACTTATATTATTTTCAATAATAAAATCTTAAGAAAAGACGATTTTCATATTTCTATAAGTAATAGAAGTTTTTTGTATGGAGATGGCTTGTTTGAAAGTATAAAAATAATAAATGGTAAACCGTTTAATATAGATTCCCACTTAGATAGATTGTTTTTAGGTGCATCATTTTTGAATTTAGAAATAACTGCAAGCAAAAATGATTTTCAACATGATATTGCCAATTTACTTACTCAGGTGAAAATAAAAAAAGCAGGATATGTAAAAATAGTGTTGTTTAGAAATCAAGGAGGAAAATACTTACCAAAAACACAAAATGCGTCTTACTTAATTACTGCTGAAAAATCAGAAAACAATTTATTTGACTTAAATAATAACGGTTTGGAATTAGGATTTTTTACTAAACTTTTAAAACCAAAAACCAAATTATCAAATTATAAAACAACTAGTGCCCTGCAATCGGTAATGTGCTTGATTGATGCAAAGCAAAAAGGAAAGGATGACTGCTTGATGTTTAATACAGACAATAGAATAATTGAAAGTGCAAACTCAAATGTTTTTTATGTAAAAAATGATACAATTTACACCCCAAAATTAACAGAAGGATGTGTAGGCGGAACAATGCGAAATTATATTTTAAATTTGAAAAACATGGGTTTTTTAATAGAAGAAAGTCTTGTAGAAAAAAATGACATTTTACAGGCGGATGAAGTGTTCTTAAGTAATGCAATTTCTGGAATTAGATGGGTGAGTAAGATTGAGAATACAGAATTTACAAAGAAAAAAGTTGCACAAATGCTAATAGAAAAAATCAATCAATTAGTTTAAAGAAGGATCCGTTGGCAGATTAGTCCAAATGGCATATTTAATGTCCATTTTTTTAATAAAAGAACTCCAAAGCTCTTTATTTGAACTTAATTGCATACAACATTCTTTATTGGAAGGCACAATAACCCAAGAGTTTTCCCTAGCTTCTGTTATTAATTGATTTTCATTCCAGCCGGAATAGCCAGCAAAAAATCGAATATTACTATTATTTATTTCATTATTCTCCACCATTTTATTAACTATCTTAAAATCACCTCCCCAATAAAGTCCATCTATAATCTCTTGTGCTCCATCAATTTTTTCACCAATTGTATGTATATAATGTAAAGAATTTCTCTCTACTGGCCCTCCAATATAAATTGGAAAATTAGATTTCGGAAAGTTTTCAATTAGGTGATGTACTTTTATTTTGGTGGGCTGATTTAAAACAAAACCAACACTCTCATGCTCATTATGCACTGCAATTAAAATAACAGAACGAAAGAAATTGGAGTCCTCCATTGAAGGTGCGGAAATTAGCAATCTTCCTTTTTGTGGTTTTAACATTTAAGAAAGTTATTTTTATTAGTTTTGGGGCTAATATATAAATAGAAAGTGAACGATTTTAAAAGTAAAATAGAAAATTTACGAGAAGATTTCAACAAGTATAAAATTGATATAAAAAATCTTCCCAAACATCCTGTAAGTATGTTTTCTAATTGGATAAAACAAGCGTTAGAAAATAATGATCAAGCAAATGCTTTTGTACTTTCAACTGTTTCAAATAAAAACATTCCATCATCAAGAGTAGTGCTTTTAAGAGGATTTGATGAGAATGGTTTTACATTTTTTACAAATTACCAAAGTAAGAAATCAATAGATATTGAGAAAAACAACACTGTTGCACTTAATTTTCACTGGCCAGAATCTCAAAGGCAAGTTAGAATTATAGGAAAAGCTGAAAAGATTTCTGCAGCCAATTCCGATAAATATTTTAACTCACGCCCAAGGGAAAGTCAAATTGGTGCTTGGGTTTCTGAGCAAAGCACAGTGGTGAGTTTATACTTTAAATTTGTGAATGCTATGGATGAAATAGAGAGCAAGTTTAAAGGTAAAAAAGTTGAACGCCCAAAACATTGGGGTGGTTATAAAATAATGCCCTCCTCTATTGAATTTTGGCAAGGACGACCATTTCGCCTTCATCAAAGAATAAAATACAGTTTACACAAAAATAATTGGAAAATAGAGCGATTATCTCCTTAAACCTTAGGATTAATCTTTCTTTTTTGAAACTTTTTTTGCAGGAACTTTCTTTTTTGAAACTTTTTTCTTTGCTGTAACTTTCTTTTTTGTGGTTTTTTTGGTAGTAGTTTCCTTTTTCGTTTCTTTTTCTTCTACTTTTTCCACTTTTTTATTATCTACTTTTTTTGCTACAAAAGTATCAGTTGCTGTTTTTCTTGGTCTTATTTTTCCAAAAGAACCAAGTCGAATTTTACCTTTTTTTGTTTTTCTATCTCCTCTTCCCATAGGTGTATTTTGTTTAAGCGGCAAATATAATAATTTATGCCTGTGTTAGCCGATTATATCTTTGTAAAATCTTTTCTCGATAAAATTTGATTCTTTTATGCTATTTCTGAGCCAATTCAAAAGCACTCCATCTCTCTCTTTCTCTGTAAGTTGCCAATCATTTTTGTTCGCTCTGATATTATGAATAATAGTTTGCATACAAAGGGCAGCTGCTACTGAAATATTGTAGCTTTCAGTAAAGCCATACATAGGGATTTTTACTTTTTCATCTGCCATCTGCAATGCCAATGGCGAAAGCCCTTCTTGTTCAGCTCCAAAAAGTAAAGCTATTTTTGTACTTTTTAAATCAACTTCATTTATATTTTTTGCATCATGTGGAGTAGTTGCTAAAATTTTATAACCATTATCTTTTAAGTTCTGCAAACATGTTTTTGTGTTGTTTTTTTTTGTGTTATAAAAAGTTTGAGTAAGCCATTTGGATGAGCCCAAAGAAATATTAGGATGTGTATTATGTTGATTTCTATTTTCAATAATATGTATATTCTGAATACCAAAACAATCTGCAGTTCTTAGTACCGCACTTGCATTTTGAGAGTGAAATATATCCTCTAAAACAATTGTTAGCTTGCTCGTTCTTTGCTCCAGATTTGTGTAAAAAAGATTTAACCGTTCCTTAGTAATAAAGTCAGAAAGGTAGGTAATTAGTTGTTTTCTTTGCTTGAGATCCATTAGCAAACTCTAAAATTATTTTTCATTTGAAAACCAGCCAAAAAACTTTTGACATCCATTGCTTTTTTCCCTTCTAATTGTAACTTTAAAATGGAAATAAACCCATCTTTTACTGCAATTTTAAGATGTGTTTTATTGTCAGTAACAATACTCCCAACCTCCAATGAATTTGTCCCCAATTCAAAATTAGAAAGAAGTAATTTTACTCTAATTTGCTTCTGGTTTTCTACAATCAAATAAAACCAAGCAGAAGGACAAATAGCTACATCTTTTAGTAATGTATTATTAGACAAACAAGGTGATAATCCTCTTATCAAATTATGAATACCTCTCCCCTGTTTATTCCAATCTATTTTAAAAAGACTTTTATTTAATTTTGGTGCAATTTTATCAGAAATAGAAATACTTTGCTCTATCTCTTTAACAGTACCTTTTTCGATATTCTTAACTGTTTCTAAAAGTAAATCAGCTCCTTTTTCCATCATAACATTATGCAAACTTGCTGCTGTAAATTTTCCATCTAATTCTATTGTCTCTTGCAAAAGAATATCACCTTGATCTATCTTGTCATTGATAAAAAAAGTAGTAATTCCTGTTTGCTCTTCTCCATTTATTAATACCCAATTAATAGGGGCTGCTCCTCTGTAATTTGGCAAAAGTGAAGTATGTAAATTCACACATCCCTTTTTAGGAATTTTCCAAATAATTGAGGGTAACATTCTAAAAGCTACTACAATAAATAAATCTGCATTTAGGTTTTCAAGTGAATTTATAAAAGCAATATCTTTTAAGTTAGTTGGCTGAAACACTTCAATATTAAGTTCTTCCGCTTTTTGTTTTACAGCTGGAGAAATTATTTTTCTTCCTCTTCCTTTTTCTCTATCGGGAGGACAAACAACTCCAACAACATTATATGAGGATTGTAGTTTTTCTAAAATGTAAGCAGAGAAAGGTGGTGTGCCAAAAAAAATTATTTTCATATTGGCAAATTTAGAATAATTATACAATCTATGAATATTAATTTGTAGGCAAACTAACCCCTAACCTTTCACTCATTCCTTTATTCCCTTGCAAACCGCCCGTATGTATAGCAAGAATTGAGCTTCCTTTTGGAAAATAATCTTTACCTATCAAATCCAAAATACCTAGCATCATTTTTCCAGTATAGACAACATCCAAAGGAATATTTTGTGTCGCATTAAAACTATTTATAAACTGAATTAATTCTTTATCTATCTTAGCATAACCTCCACAAACATAATTATTTACTAATTTCCAATTTTTATTTACTGTCCAGTTTTCAATATCTTTTTGCAATAAATCAAACCCCTTAATTGCAGGAAAACCAATTACAGTTTGCTTAGGATTTGAAGCATTAATAATTCCTGAAATTGTACCGCAAGTACCCACTGCACAACAAATATAATCTTGGGTATCATTCTCCTCCAAAATTTCAGCTGTTCCTTGTATTGCCAACTCATTTGTTCCTCCCTCTGGAATCAAATAAAAACTACCAAACTTTGTTTTTAGTTTTTCTAAAAAATCAGGAGTTGATTTCTCTCTATACTCACTCCTACTTACATAATGTAATTCCATGCCATTTTCTCTAGCAAATTGCAAAGTAGAATTCAAAGGAAAATGCTCCTCTCCTCTTATAATTCCTATGCTTTTAAAGCCTTTTTCATGTGCTGCAAAAGCAGTAGCTGCAATATGATTGGAGTATGCACCTCCAAAAGTTAAAAGGGTTTTGTAATTCTGTTTTTTAGCCTCAAGCAAGTTATATTTTAACTTGAACCATTTATTCCCTGAAACAAAAGGATGTACCTTATCAATTCGCTTAATAAATAAGCAAACTTCCTTCTCTTTTAATAGTGGTATTGATATTTCCTGAGTTTCTATTTTCATTCATGCAAATATCGTAAATTCGCCAACCCTATGAAAGGATTTTCAAAAATAGACAAACTAGATAAGGATGAGTATTACCACTCCCCTGAAGGCTATATTGTTTTTACTGAAAAATACCATTTAAAGAGAGGATATTGCTGCAATAACAACTGCAAACACTGTCCTTATAAAAAAGAAATAAAGAATAAAAATGACAAATCTTAAACAAGCCATTTTACAAGGAATCCCATCAGAACTTCCTGCAAAAAAAAATATAAGCCCTAGTGTTAGCCATGCACCTAATCGTAAGGATATTCTTAACAAAGAGGAAAAGCAACTAGCTATTCGCAATGCCTTGCGTTATTTTCCTGAGCATATGCACACTACTTTAGCTCCTGAGTTTGCTGAGGAACTAAAAACTTACGGAAGAATTTATATGTATCGTTTCATGCCTGATTATGAAATAAAAGCTAGGCATTTGGAGGATTTTCCACACAAAAGCAAACAAGCAGCTGCAATACAAATGATGCTTTCCAATAACCTAGATGTTGCTATTGCACAGCATCCTGAGGAATTAATCACTTATGGAGGAAATGGAGCCGTATTCCAAAACTGGGCACAATACCTACTCTGTATGCAGTACTTGGCCGAAATGAATGATGAGCAAACCTTAGTTTTATATTCTGGTCATCCTATGGGACTATTCCCTTCACATAAAGATGCTCCTAGAGTTGTAGTAACAAATGGAATGATGATTCCTAACTACTCTAAGCCTGATGATTGGGAGAAATTCAATGCTTTAGGCGTTACACAATACGGACAAATGACAGCAGGTTCGTTCATGTATATTGGTCCTCAAGGAATTGTACACGGAACAACAATTACCGTACTGAATGCTGCCAGAAAAATTGACCCTAAAGCAGAAGATTTAAGTGGAAAAATATTCGTTACTGCCGGGCTTGGCGGAATGAGTGGCGCACAACCAAAAGCAGGAGTAATTGCAAAGGGAGTATGTATAGTTGCTGAAGTAAATCCACAAGCAACCTACAAAAGACAAGAACAAGGATGGGTAGATGAAGTATATACCGATTTAGATGAATTACTAGATAGAGCTGTAGCAGCAAGAGAAAATAAAGAAGCTGTTTCAATTGCTTATGATGGAAATATAGTGGACTTATGGGAAAGAGTTGTGGAAAGAAATATTCATATTGAAATTGGCTCTGACCAAACCTCACTGCACAACCCTTGGGCAGGTGGCTATTACCCTGTAGGAATGAGTTATGAAGCTGCTAATGAAATGATGGCTAATAATCCTGATCAGTTCAAAAAAGAAGTGCAAAAAACACTAGTTCGCCATACCAATGCTGTAAATACTTTAAGCGAAAGAGGAATGTATTTTTTTGATTATGGAAATGCCTTTTTACTAGAAGCAAGTCGTGCTGATGCTGATATTTTAAAACCAAATGGTGATTTTAAATATCCATCATATGTGCAGGACATTATGGGGCCAATGTGCTTTGATTATGGTTTTGGACCTTTTAGATGGGTTTGTGCATCCAATGATGCAAAGGATTTAGCAATAACAGATAGAATTGCTTGTGAAGTACTAGAGGAAATTATGCAGAACTCCCCTACTGAAATAAAATTGCAGATGAGCGACAATATCAACTGGATAAAAGCAGCTGGAGAAAACAAAATGGTTGTAGGCTCACAAGCCCGTATTTTATATGCTGATGCTCAGGGGAGAATGAAAATTGCAGAAGCCTTTAACAATGCTATTGCTAGTGGTGAGTTATCAGCTCCTGTAGTTTTGGGGCGTGATCATCATGATGTATCAGGAACGGATTCTCCATACAGAGAAACATCCAACATTTATGATGGTTCACAGTTCACAGCTGATATGGCAATACACAATGTTATTGGAGATAGCTTTAGAGGTGCTACTTGGGTTTCTATCCATAATGGTGGTGGTGTTGGCTGGGGTGAAGTAATCAATGGAGGATTTGGAATGCTTTTAGATGGTACAGCTGATGCGGATAGAAGATTAAAATCTATGCTATTCTGGGATGTAAATAATGGAATCTCCAGAAGAAGTTGGGCAAGAAATAAAGAAGCTAATTTTGCAATAAAAAGAGCTATGCAAATGAATCCTGACTTAAAAGTAACCATGCCTAGCACTGCTGATGATGATTTGATTGAAGGATTAAATTTGTAGTTGGATGCATAAGATTTGAGAGATGCTAGTTTTGGTAAAGAATAATATGCTTTATTTTTGCTGAAATTATTAATAAAAACCCACAAAAGAATGAAGCAGAAAATTAAAAAATCACTTATTACCTTACTTTGTTTGCCGCTATTAAGTTTAGCACAATTGACACAAACTTATGTACCTGATGATAATTTCGAACAAGAATTAATCAATTTAGGATATGATAACATAATGGATAATTATGTTCAAACTGCAAACATAAATACAGTTACTGTTTTAGATCTGAATTTTAAAAATATTTCTGATTTAACAGGAATAGAGGATTTCACCTCACTAAATTATTTCTACTGTATCAACAATAATATTGCATCAATAAACACAGTAAATTTCACCTCTATAATAGAATTTTATTGCGACAATAATCAACTAAGCTCTTTGGATGTTAGTTCTATGACTTCTTTATCCTATTTTAGTTGCACAAATAACCAGATTTCTTCTTTAAATCTAAGTAATAATTTATCTTTGGTAAACTTCTATTGTGATAATAATCAATTAACCTCTTTAGATGTAAATAGTAATACTTATTTATCTACTTTTAGTTGCACCAACAATCAACTTACTGCATTAAGTTTAATAAACAATTCCTGGTTAGACACATTGTATTGTGACAATAATCAGATAACTGCATTAGATTTGAGTACTGACACTGCTTTAATTACTTTAGGATGTTCTGGAAATCTGCTTAGTACTTTAGATTTTAATAATAACAATCATTTATCTTCTTTATATTGTTCTAATAATCAAATTACCACATTAGATTTCAGCAATAACTTTCAATTAGAAGAAGTTTACTGTTCTGATAATCAAATATCTACTATGACCTTTAATAGCAATTCGGCTTTAACATCTTTAGGTTGTTCAAATAATTATCTATACACTATTGATGTAAGTAGTAACAACAATTTGCTTTATCTGTTCTGTTCTAATAACCAGATTGGAGATATAAATGTTTCTTACAACCCTTCATTAGTATTGCTTAATTGTGAGAATAATTCGCTTTACGCATTAGATGTTAGGAATGGGAATAATACCAATTTTATTAGTTTTTCGGTTCTAAATAACTCTAATCTTTACTGTATAAATATTGATGATAGTACTTGGGCAAATATTAACTGGTTTAATATTGATTCACAGCATTATTTTAGCAACAATTGTAGTAGCACAACAGCAGTAAATGACATTTTCTCTGAAAGAAAACTTTTAAGGATAACCAATCTTTTGGGTAAAGAATGTAAAGCGAATTCAAAAGAACCATTGCTCTATTATTATGATGATGGAACTATAGAAAAGAAACTGATAATCCAGCATTAAACCATTCTATAATTCTAACATCAAAAGTGTTAAACACAAATATTTTTATGTTATATAAAATAAGTTTAATATTAATTAATAAGATGTTTTTTTCCTGGGAGGATAAGAATTTCAAAATATTTGTTTTACCAAAATACTATATAATCTATTTTCGCGATTTAAATAGCAGATTCGCACTCCCTTTTTTAAAAAATGAAAAATAAAAATTGAAAATTTGAAGTTAGAAATTATAGGAGTTTTATTAATTAGTTTTCTGTATGTAAATAATTCGTTTGGACAAGATAATAATACACTTACAATAGAAAACTACAACACATTATCTAAAGTGAAGGAACTAAAGGAAACAGGCGATTACACATCTGCATTAGAACTGTAATCCGTCAAACCAAAGTGGACTCTTTAGTGTAAAAGTCTAGTATATGGTTT
>JACNLP010000012.1 GCA_014381465.1 Flavobacteriales bacterium
ATTTTTTGGGAGAGCAAAAGTACACAAATAAAAAAAGGAGGCAAAAGCCTCCTTTAGAAATATACTATCTAATATAAGCTATACCAAACCTTGTGCTAGCATAGCATCAGCTACTTTTATAAAGCCAGCTACATTTGCTCCTTTTACATAATCTACATAGTCATCTTCTTTACCATGTTTTACACAAGCGGTATGTATACTGTTAATTATTGCTTTTAGCTTCTCATCCACTTCTTCTCTAGTCCAATTATAGCGCATAGAGTTTTGGCTCATTTCCAAACCAGAAACGGCAACCCCACCAGCATTAGCCGCTTTTCCTGGTGCAAATAATATTCTTGCATCTTGAAAAACTGCAACTGCCTCAGGGGTACAAGGCATGTTTGCTCCTTCACAAACTACCTCACAACCACTTGCTACTAAATCCTGTGCTGCCTGTTTATCTACTTCATTTTGTGTAGCACAAGGTAAAGCAACATCTACTTTTATGCCCCAAGGTTTTCCTTCATGAAATTCACAACTAAATTCATCCGCATATTCTTTAATCCTTCCTCTTCTTACATTTTTTAGTTCCATCAAGAAATCTAATTTCTCTTTAGTAAAGCCCTCAGGGTCATAAATAAAACCAGAAGAATCGGAAGCCGTAACTACTGTGCCGCCAAACTCCATTATTTTTTCAATAGCATATTGTGCTACATTTCCAGACCCAGAAACAGCTACTCTTTTTTGATGAAAGTTCTTTCCAGCAGTATCTAACATTTCTTTGGCAAAATACACGCAACCATAACCTGTTGCTTCTGGGCGAATAAGTGAACCACCAAACTCAGGAGCCTTTCCTGTTAGCACTCCAGTAAATTCGTTTTTTAACCTTTTATATTGCCCAAACAAATAACCAATTTCTCTTCCTCCAACACCAATATCCCCTGCAGGGACATCCGTATTTGGTCCAATATGGCGAGAAAGTTCTGTCATAAATGATTGACAAAAACGCATAATCTCATTATCTGATTTCTTTTTTGGGTTAAAATCTGACCCTCCTTTACCACCACCCATTGGCAGAGTAGTAAGAGAGTTTTTAAACACTTGCTCGAAAGCTAAAAATTTAAGGATAGATAAGTTTACAGATGGGTGAAAACGCAAACCGCCTTTATAAGGGCCAATTGCAGAATTCATTTCAATTCGGTAACCTCTGTTTACTTGCACCTGTCCATTATCATCACTCCACGGCACACGGAACATAATTACTCTTTCTGGCTCAATCATTCTCTCCAAAACCTTCTTTCCTTTAAATCTTGGTGTGTTTTCAATAATTGGGATAACAGTTTCTGCTACCTCTTCTACTGCTTGTAAAAATTCTGTTTCTCCTGGATTTAATTCTTCTACCCAGTTCATAAAATCATGGATTTTTTGTTCCATTTCTTATTTGTTTTTAGGTTTATAAAATTTCGGCAAAAATAACTATTTTTGGAAAGTGATAATTTTTTTAACAGAAAAAGTCCTTTGAGCTAATCAATCACCTTATAAATTTTTCCTGGTAAAGAAATAAGAACCCCTTTAAATTCTAATTGTAAAAGCATTTGTGCAACTTTTGAGGAATCCCATTTTAGAGCTTTTACAATCTTATCAATATGTAATCCTTCTTCTAAAACAGAAATTATTTTTCGCTCTTCTTTTGTGAGTTTAATAAGTATCTCTTTTTTGTTTTTATTTTTAGGTAAATCCCAATTTAATTCTCTTACAATATCTTCAATATTTTCAAGTAAAACTGCCCTTTGGGTTTTTATTAAAAAATTACAGCCAGATGATCTGCTATTTTTCGGCTTCCCTGGAACTGCAAACACTTCTCTATTATAGGAATTGGCAATATTAGCTGTAATTAAAGAGCCACCTTTTTTAGCGCTTTCTATTACAATAGTTGCATCCGAAAGACCAGCTACTATTCTATTTCTGGAAGGAAAATTTTGCCTATCAGGATTTGTTTCGCTTAAATAATCTGTAATTAAAGCTCCATTATTTATCATCTCAGCTGCCACTTTACTATGCGTATTTGGGTAAATTCTATCTAATCCGTGAGCTAAAACTCCCCAAGTGTGCAAATTATTTTTTAGTGCTGCTTTATGAGCACAAATATCTATTCCGTATGCCAATCCACTAACTATTACAGGGTTATATTTTGAGAGTTCCGCAACAATTTTCTCACAAAACTGCTTCCCTTCATTAGTTGCATTTCGGGTGCCAACTATGCTAATAATTTTTTCTGCATTAAATTTATTTTTACCTTTATAGAAAACTGTAAGCGGACTATCATCACATTGTTTAAGTCGAAAAGGGTAATTTTTATCAGTATAAAAAAGCATCTCAATCCCTTCTTTTTCCATGAATTTTAATTCCTTATCTGCTCTTTTTAAGATTTCTGATTTATTAATGTTATTTAATAATTTACTTACTGATGTTGATGTTTTTTCTAAATCTTTCCTTTCAAATATTGCCTTAGCACTCCCAAAATAAGCAATGAGCTTCTTGCCTATTTTATCACCTACGCCAGGGATTAAGGACACTGCTATTTGATATCTTTTCTCCTCACTCATTTTCTGTTATTTCTTTTTTTTTATCTTGCAAAAACTTTTTTTGGTAAATATATGAGAAAAAACTACATTTTATTACTGCTAACAATTTTTGTGTTTACAGTAAGTCATGCACAAAGCATTAGCGGAATTATTTCAGATGAAACTACAAATGAAAAACTAATTGGGGTAAATATTATTTCTACTGATGGAAAAGGAATTGCTACTGATATTTTTGGTAAATACACCTTAAAATTGGAAGCAGGAACACATCAAATTACTTTCAGATATATTGGATACAAAGATGTTATAAAAGACATTGTACTCAAAAATGGAGAGCAAAAAACGATTAATATAAAACTAAAAACAGCTAGCGAGCAACTGAGCACAGTGGTAATTTCTGCTGGGAAATTTGAACAAAAGTTAGAAGAAATCACAGTATCAATGGAAGTGCTTAAACCCTCTCTTATTGAAAACAAAAACACTACTGATATACAAACTGCAATTGACCAAGTTCCAGGTGTGAATATTACGGACGGACAAGCTAATATTAGAGGAGGAAGTGGTTGGAGTTATGGAGCCGGAACAAGGGTGTTGGTGATGGTGGATGATATGCCACTAATTTCAGGGGATGCTGGGCAAGTGCAATGGAAACTGATTGCCACTGAAAATATTCATCAGATTGAAGTAATAAAAGGAGCATCTTCTGCTCTTTACGGTTCCTCCGCCTTAAATGGGGTAATTAATATTAGAACTGCTTTTCCTACTCAAAAAGATATTGACAAGGATACTAATAAAACTGGATATTTAAAAGTAAATATGCATAGTGGAGTTTATGACTTTGCTGAAAGAGAATCCTTAAATTGGAATGGTGATAAAAGAAGAGCATTTAAAGGTTATGAATTTTTATTTTCCAATAAAGAAAATGGTTGGGACCTATCCATTGGCGGTAACATTTTTAAAGATGATGGTTATAGAATGGGAGAGATAACCGATAGAAAAAGGTTTAACATTAACTTAAAATATAAAGATAAAAAAATAGAAGGTCTCAGCTATGGCGCTAAGGGGAATTTCCTTTTTCAGTCCTCCGGATCTGCAATAATTTGGCACAGTTTAGAAAATGCCTATATTCCTAAAGATTCTTCTATACAAACTACAAATGGTGACACTTACAATATAGACCCCTTTATTACATATCACAAAGGCAATAATCGACATTCTTTGCGAACACGCTATCTAAAAGTAATAAACGACAATAGCACAAAAGGAGTAGATGATGGACAAGATAACGAATCGGAAACTTATTATACCGATTACCAATGGCAAAAGAATTTAGAAAAAATAGGACTCAGAATTACTACAGGAATAACTAACGAATTAGTAACTGCCCGTTCGGATTTGTTTAATGGAAACAACCAAAGAAAAAATCATTCTTTTTATGCTCAGTTAGATCAAAAATGGAGAAGATTTAATCTTTCAGTTGGAGCAAGGTATGAGCAGTTTAAACTTACCTCAGAAGAGTATTACATGATAAATGGAGAGAAGAAAAATTCGTTTCAGGCAAGCAAACCCGTTTTTAGAGCTGGGCTAAATTATAAAGTAGCTGAGGAAACTTACCTTAGAACTTCTTGGGGGCAAGGTTTCCGTTTTCCGTCTATGGCAGAACTTTTTATTTCAACAGATTTTTCAGGATTTAGAATTTATCCTAATCCTGAGCTAAAGCCAGAAAGCGGATGGAGTACAGAAGTTGGCGTAAAGCAAGGAGTAAAGATTGGAAAATGGATGGGATACTTAGATGTTGCCGCATTTTTGATGCAGTATGATGATATGATGGAGTTTTCTTTTGGGGCTTGGCATGAGGTGGGTGAGGAAATTGCTTTCGGATTTAAGTCTATAAATGCTGGAAAAACACAAATAAGCGGTGTGGAATGTAGTATTAGTGGTTTCGGAAAATTTACTAATGATTTTGGAATTAATGTAATTGCGGGATATACTTTTATGAATCCCGTGTCATTAATGCCTCATGACACCATCTTTTTAGCTCAAGGTGTTACTCCAATTACATATAATAATTCAAGTTCTGACCCTTCTGTTTTAAAATATCGTTATAAGAATATTGCTAAATTAGACTTGGAGTTTACCTATAAAAAATTGACAGTTGGAAGTAGTTTTAGGTATAACGATTTTATGAAAAATGTAGATAAAATATTCACTGAAGATTTAATTGGTGGAGAAAACGGAATGATTCCAGGTATTAATGCTGCAAGAGAAAAATTTGAAGGGGGTGATTTTATTATTGATAGTAGAGTTTCGTATCAATTAAATGATAATTTAAGGTTTGCCTTTATAGTAAATAATATGCTAAATAGAGAGTATATGAGCAGACCAGCCGATATGCAACCACCAAGAACACTTGCCTTGCAAATGAGTTTGAAAATTTAAAAAATGAAAGTTTTAGGCATTATTCCTGCCCGCTACAATTCAAGTCGTTTCCCTGGGAAACCACTTATTGATATTGGTGGAAAAAGTATGATACAAAGGGTTTATGAGCAAGCCAAAAAATGCAAATTACTTTCTGCCGTTTTTGTAGCTACTGATGATAATAGAATTTTTTCACATGTTAAAAGTTTTGGTGCAGAGGTGATGCTAACTAGGGAGCATAATTCTGGTACGGAAAGATGCAATGAAGTTGCTGAAAGTTTGAAAGAAAAATTTGATGTGGTTATCAATATTCAAGGAGATGAACCATTTATAAACCCAACACAAATTACCCAAGTAGCTGGGCTTTTTTCTGATGAAGATACTGATATAGCAACTCTTGCAAAACAAATAAAAGAGGCAAATGTTTTAATAGATGAAAATACGGTAAAAGTAGTATTTGATGAAAATAACTTTGCAACAAATTTTAGCCGATTGCCTATCCCAGAACCTAAAAGTTTTGATTCTGAAAATTGGTTTGTACACAATAAATTTTACAAACACATTGGTATTTATGCATATCGCTCAAATGCTTTAAAAGAGATTTGTAAATTGGAGCAGACAAAAAGAGAAAAATCAGAACGATTGGAACAATTAAGGTGGCTTGAAAATGGCTATAAAATAAAAGTGAGTATTACTGAGATTGAAAGCAAATCGGTAGATGTGCCAAAAGATATTGAGAATTTGAGTTTGTAAATATATTTTAAGTAATTTAGCATTTGAAAATGAAGCAAACAATAGAACACTATATATCCAATTTACTTTTCCTACACGATTGTGTAATTATCCCTGAATTTGGTGGTTTTGTTGGAAACAAAAAATCAGCTTATATTCACCCAGTATCAGGAATAATTTACCCTCCTAGCAAAGAGCTTTTATTCAACAAAAATTTAACAAAAAATGATGGGTTGTTGGCTACATATATAGCCAGAATGGAGGGGATTGATTTGTCAGAAACCTCTATCTTAATTGAGAATTTTGTTCAAAATGTACAAACGGAATTAGACCAAAGAAATGCTTTTAAACTCCAAAAAATAGGAACATTTACAAAAGGTATAGAAGGAAATATCTCCTTTTTGCAAAATAAAAACTATAATTATAATTTAGCATCATTTGGCTTGCAAGCTAATCACAAATCCAAAAAAGTAGAACGCACTATAAGTGAAGATAAAAAGGTAATTATAAAAAACATAAAGCAAAAAGATTTAGGAAAAACGCTAACAAGAGCTGCAGCAGTGCTTATTCCTCTTATTGGGTTATCACTTATTGGAATTACACAAGAGGAAAACATTAATAGGGTTTATAGTCAAATGGCAAATTTGAATCCTTTTGCAAATACAAAAACAGAGATTGTTGTTGAAATCCCAACAAAAAAAGTAGTTGAGCCAATTGTAGAGATTCCGGCAGAAGTTATTATTCCAAAAACGGAAGAAGAAATAATTCCTAATATAAAACAGCAACAAACTTATTATATTATTGCTGGAGCTTTTTCTGAAAAAAATAATGCAGACAAAATGCTTACTAAACTTAATAAATGGAACTACAATGCGGAGATTGTTAAGGGAGGTAATCTAATAAGAGTGAGTTACGATTCGTTTAATAATAGAGAGGAAGCTGTTTTAGCTTTAAACAAAATTAAGCAAGACAATCCTTCTGCTTGGTTACTTGCAAAATAGCATTATGAACTCAAAAACACCAAGCCAATCAAAAGCAATTTTAACCGAAATTGTTTTGCCAAACGACACTAATAATCTGAACAACCTTATGGGTGGCAGATTATTACATTGGATGGATATTGCTGCCGCCATTACAGCTCACAGGCATTGCAACCGAACTTGCGTAACAGCTGCTGTAAATAATGTGTCGTTTGAACATCCCATTCCTCATGGTAGTATTGTTACTTTAGAAGCAAATATTTCTCGTGCTTTCACTTCCTCCATGGAAATTTTTATTGATGTGTGGATTGAGGATATGCAAAGTGGTGTAAAAACAAAATGCAATGAAGCAATTTATACTTTTGTTGCTGTTAACAATATGGGAAAACCATCAAAAGTTCCTGAGATTGTAGCTGAAACTGAGCTGGAAAAAAGAAGGTTTGAAGGAGCACTTAGAAGAAGACAACTTTCTTTAATTCTAGGTGGTAAAATGGATCCAAAAGATGCTACTGAACTTAAAAAACTATTCACCCAAAAATAAATTCTCCTCTATTTTATTCATGCAATCAAAATGTCCTTTTGGGCATTTTCCAAAACCTATTTTACTGCATGGACGGCAATGAAGATTTTTCACTTCAATAATTTTAGAATCAGGATTGGTTAAATAAGGATGCATCCCAAATGCTGGAATGGTATTGCCCCACACAGAAATTATTTTCTTTTTAAAAGCTGCTGCTATATGCATCATTCCGGTATCGTGTGTTATCACATATTCTGCATTTTTTAGAATAAAAGCAGATTGTCCAATGCTATATTTTCCACAAGTATTTTTCGTATTTTTTGTCTTAGAAATAATTCCCTCTCCATTTTGAAAATCTTCTTTTCCACCAATCAAAATGACTTGCTGATTTAGTTTATTGCAAATGGAAATAATCTTTTGATTTGGTAATTTTTTAGTATTGTGCTTGCCACCAATGGCAAAAGCAATGTAATCATTCGGCAGATTTTCTACTCTATCCTTCTTAGTTAGGAAAAAATCCAAACCCAAATTATCATTTTTTATTCCTAAATTCTGAATGGTTTCTAAATACCTATCTGTTATATGAATTTTTGGTAAAATATTGATTTTGAAAGTAGTCATTAGCCATTTCTGTACATTTAGTTTTCTAAAACTTTTGGAAGGAACTCCCAATTTTCTTTTCAAAATTTGGGTGCGAATATTGTGGTGCAAATCAATAAGTAAATCATAATTCTCATTTTTTAAATCTTTAATCACCTCATTTATAGTTTCATTAATAGTGTATATTTTATCTATATTAGGATTATTTTCCAAAATACTCTTGTAGTTTCTAAAGGTAATGTAATGCACATTTGCATTTATTTCTTTTTTCAATAAACGAACAACCGGAGTTGTAAGCACAATATCACCAATGGAAGAAAAACGAACAACTAATATTTTTAATGTTTTTTGCACAGGCGTAAAACTAATAAAATATCCTAATTTTGCAGCTATGAATTTTATTGATACGCATACCCATCTTTTTTTAAAGCAATTTAGTGGAGATATCGATTCGGTAATTGAAAATGCTATTGCTAGTGGTGTGGATAAAATGTTATTGCCAAACATCAATTCAGCAACTACAAATTCCTTGATGGAATTAAGCAAAAAATATCCTGAAAATTGTTTTCCTATGATGGGCTTGCACCCTTGTGATGTAAAAAAAGAAACAATGGAAAAGGAACTTTTGCATGTGCAGCAAATGTTAGAAAAAGAAAAATTTATTGCAGTTGGCGAAATTGGCTTGGACCTTTATTGGGATAAAACCACATTGAATATTCAACAGGATGCTTTTGAAAATCAAATAAATTTGGCAAAAAAACATGGGATCCCTATTGTTATTCATGTTCGAGAATCATTTAACAAAGCCATTGAAATAGTGGAAAGATTGAATGATAAAAATTTGAGCGGTGTTTTTCATTGCTTTACAGGGAGCGTAAAAGACGCTAAAAGAATTACTGATTTAGGAAATTTCTATTTGGGAATTGGAGGCGTGCTTACTTTCAAAAATGCTGGAGTGGACAAAACCATAAAGCAAGTAAATTTAAAACACCTTATATTGGAAACCGACTCTCCTTATCTTACACCTACTCCATTTAGAGGGAAGAGAAACGAAAGCAAATACATCCTTAATATTGCCGAAAAATTGGCTGAACTTCATAAGGTAAGTTTAGAGGAAATAGCAAGAATAACTACTGCAAATGCAAATAAATTATTTAAATTATAAATGAAAAATATATTAGTACTTTATACTGGCGGCACTATTGGTATGCAGAGAGATATGAAAAAGGGCTCATTAAAAGCTGTAGATTTTAAGAAGCTAATTGCAACATTTCCTGAACTAAAAGATGCGAAAATTCATATAGAATATGCCTCATTAAATTATGCGATTGATTCCTCTAACATGAATATGGATTATTGGTTTCAGATTGCAGATTATATAAATTCGTATTATAAAGAAGTAGATGGCATTGTGATTTTACATGGAACTGACACTATGGCTTATACCGCATCTGCTATAAGTTTTATGTTGTATGGTGTAAATAAAGCAATTATTTTTACTGGAAGTCAGATTCCTATTGGGGATAGAAGAACAGATGCAAAAGAGAATTTGATTACTGCAATTGAGATAGCGGCAAGTGGTAAAATATCAGAAGTTTGCATCTTTTTTGAAAATGAACTTTTTAGAGCCAACCGAACAGTAAAAGTAAATTCTGAACATTTTGAAGCATTTGTTTCTCCCAATTATCCGCTTCTTGCAAAAGTAGGTGTAAATATAAAATACAACATTTCCTCCATCAAGAAGAAAGATGAAAAAGAACTTTGCTTTTTTGAGAATTTAACTGATGATATTGCTATTTTAAAACTATTTCCAGCTATTACTAAGAAGGTAGTGAAAGCTGTTCTTAATTCTGCAAAAGTGATTATTTTAGAAACTTATGGAGCAGGAAATGCGCCAAATACTAAATGGTTTTTAGATTGTTTAAAAGATGCTATAAAAAAGAATAAACTTATTGTAAATTGTAGTCAGTGCCTGATGGGGAGCGTACAGCAAGGAAAATACGAAACAAGTTCTGATTTAGAGAAAATAGGGGTGATAAGTGCAAAAGATATGACCACAGAAGCTACAGTTACTAAACTAATGCATATTTGTGCTCAGGGGTACACAAGAGCTGAAATACTAGAACTTTTTGAAAGTGATTATAGAGGCGAATTGACTGCATAAAATTCTTTATGTTTGCAGCCCAAAATTGGTGAGGTGGCCGAGTGGCTGAAGGCGCACGCTTGGAAAGCGTGTAAACGGGAAACTGTTTCGGGGGTTCGAATCCCTTCCTCACCGCAAATAAAAAACCCAAGTAAAATTGGGTTTTATTTTTTTAATATTGAAACATTATTTTCATAAAATTAGAAAATAAAAAACAACCACACGATAAAATCGTGCGGGAGCTGGGGAATTTGACACAAATTTATTTGTACCTATTATAAAAATAAAATGCATGTTTAGATTTCATAGTTTTTGGATCCAAAATATCAAGAAGTAATATACAAAGTTTATTTTCAATAGTAATTATTCCAGAACCATGATCTGAACCAACCATAAAAGCCTCTCCTTCTGTTTTCTTAATTATATGTAATAATATATTTGTTTCAAGATTTTTGCAAGTAATTGAAATAAACTCTTCATAGATTTTTATTGTAAAAACATCAGATTCAAATGATATATCTTGAGGGTGTGGTAAATTACAATTACTACAATAATAAAATTGTGGATATGTATAAGTTTCTTGTGCTGATACTACACCAATTAAACAGAAAAAAGTTGATAGAATTATGATTATTTTTTTCATTGTAAATATAGCTTATGCGAATGATTATCAATAGTAACTGTGCCAAATTTTTGCAATACACTTTGACCTAATAATAAAGGCGCTTCTTCTGTATTATTTACTGTTGCTAGTATATTTCTTAAAGTTATACCGCCAATTTCTACCTCTCTAATAATCAGTGTTTTTTTTATAATTACACTCCCATCTGCAATAGTAAATTTCATGTCATCTAAAACATCTTCTTTTTGTATTAGACCATATTTAAGTAATTCTGCATAAATACCTGGGCTAATTGAAATAATTGATGCACCTGAATCAAAAATAAACTTTACCATTACTGTTTTATTTAGTTTTGCGTTAATATAGTATAAATTTGATGTTTCACTTTTTTCAAGGCTTATTACAGAAGTTATTTTTTTAATTATTGAATTTCGGTCATATACCTTTACTAATTTACCATCTTTGTATAGCCCCCTTTCATATTTTCCATCTTCATAATAGAATGTCCCCATTCCATTTTTGAACCCCTCAAATTTCATTCCATTGTTAAATGTCCAAATTGAATAATACTCTTCATTAGGTTGGTTGTGGACGAAAGTCCCTTCAAATCTTGAAATTAATTCATTTTTGTTAGAGAATGATGTGATTTCACCTTTTCCATGATATTTTCCATTCTCAAACATGCCTTTATAGATAAGATATTGCTTCTGTTCTTTATCTATGTATTTCCATACACCAAACCCATTATTACAATCTCCACTTAAACATTGACCATATGATATTAATGATAAATTAACTAGTATTATAAATGCTATATTTCTCACAAAACCCTAGTATATACACCCTGTTTTATTTGGAAACAGTTTTTATTTATAAGTGTGATATGTTGCCCCCCAAAATATTGTGATTGTAATCGAGCGTGCTTTGTATCAGTTATTGAAACAGCAATCTCTTCCTTATTTTGAAATTCATTTTGTATTTTATTAAATTC